>JAJFUH010000205.1 GCA_021372535.1 bacterium | reverse complement strand
GCTTCGGTGGTTAAACAGTGACATAAGATTGTGTCATGCCGAACTTGTTTCGGCATCTATTCCAAATATCAGTATCATTATTTATTCGCCGGAGCAGTAATCAAAAAATGGTAGATCACCGGATAATGGATTCTTCCGCAGAAAGGGAGAGACATCATGCCAGAGAACATAAAAAATGCGTCGAGACGCAGATTCCTGAAAATCGGATCCTCGATGATCCTTGCAAGCTCTGCTCCATTATCAGATGCAGAGGTTCTTTTCAAGCGTAAGTCACCCGCTTCAAGGGAACTGCTCGAAGTCGGGCTCATCGTCGGTGCAGGCGGTCAATCGAACGGTATATGGGGCAAATTCCTCAATCCGCCGGAAGGAGAAGTCAGGCGAACCGGTATGATTTTTACCAGGGTATGGTCAGCCGATCCGAAGTTTGCTGAGGGATTCCGCAACAGATTTGGTGTCGAAATCGTAAAGAGTTTTGACGACATGGTGGGCAAGGTGCACGCGATGTTTGTTGATGACTTCTTTGCGACAGCTTATGATTACAAGCTTGCACAGCCATATCTGGAAGCGGGAATACCCACGGTTATAAGGTGTCCGCAGGCAGATTCGATGCTGAAAGCCCGTGACATGGTGAACCGTGCGAAGAAAGGCGGAGCGCCGCTCATGACCGGATCGGACTGGGAACACCTGAAGGAAGTCCATATAGTCAGAAATAGAGTGAAACCCGGGGAGATCACCGGCTATGAGGCGTGGAATTCCAGCGCGGATTACTATTCGCATGGTATTCATGGTTTGTGGTTTGCATACGCGGCTGTCGGGGGAGGTATCCACTCGGTAGCGTTCAAGACAAAAGACTGGCGCACCGGCGTAAATCCGCATGATCCGGAAAAAAGCGGTATAACCTATGTGCTATATAAGGATCGTGGCAAAGGACCGTTTATCGGCAAGATAAATGAAGGACAGATGCCGGGAATAGGCGGGAATAACTGTGCGATCATATTGCAACCGGGAAACCAGACTTATATCAACTACTGGGTAGATGAATGGGCGCGTAGTGAATTCGAATGGCTGCCCATGCTTCACCGCATCCAGTGGATGTTTGAAACGGGGAATATGTACCAGTCATATGATGAGATACTTGAAAAGACCGCCATGTTCATTGCGGCATTCCGCTCTTACCTGGAAATGCAGGGCGGGATGGTATCGCTCGATGCACTGCCGGAAGACTGGGCTATCGGGTCCCCGTACCGTGATGCAAAATCGAAGGAATATATAGAGCCCTATATCAAACTCTTCGGAAAGGAAAAGGGCGTTATTCAGCCAATGTAGGGAATAGTTCAAAGTATTCCTGCTTCGGTTTTATCGTGATTATTCTCCTGCATCGCTCAAAACATTCCCTTCAGGAGGTCGGTGAAAAAGTTTTTTTTTTCATTTGCCCTCCTGACCCAGATTTATAACAACCTTTTTCTACACACAAGAAAGGTGTCGTTCCCTCACCTCTTGATCTCCTCCCCCATGAATGGTAGAGGGGGATTGGGGAGTGAGGATAGAAAGCGAGTGGAAATTCTTGAATAGATCAGTCCAAATATTCGCGAGGTTGAAAACATGAAACGCAGATCTTTTTTGAAAGGTATCAGCGCCGCGTCGACAACGCTGTCTTTTACCGGTTGTTCTATCATACCAGGCAGGAAATCTAAAAAATTTAAACTAAAGGGGGAGGTACCGAAACGAACGCTCGGTAAAACAGGCATTGAAGTGTCTGTTCTCGGATTCGGCTCACACCTGAAAAAAGAGCTTATCGCAAATCCTGAATACCGTGACAGGATGATTAAACTGGGTTTCGAGGGCGGAATCAATATTTTTGATGTTTATGAAGATGGTGGATTCAAGCAGTTTAAACCTATGGGGAAGAGCCTCAGAGGTGTTAGAAAGGATGCGGTTGTATCGCTGTGTATTGAGCGGGCGACCGACAAGATGCAGGATGAAATCGATGGCGCGCTTACTGATTTTATCACCGATTATATTGACCTGTATAGACTTTATGCCGTAGATGACGAACGGTACACGATTCTGGAAAAAAACAAAAAGGCCGGAAAGATCAGAGCGATCGGTGTCGTTGCCCACGATGAACCGACAATGATGAAGTATATTGACCGGTACGGAGATACTCTCGACTATGTCATGATTATTTATAACTTCCATCATAACAGCGGATTCAGCAGCAAGAATTATCCCGACAACGATTATTCCTCACTTATACCCCGCTGTGAGAGTCTGAATCTCGGCATCCTCGGTATCAAACCGATGGGGAGCGATGCGATGATCGAGCTCGCCTCCAAAAAGGGATTCTTTAAAGACAAAAAGGCTCATATTGCCCAGGCTATGCTGCGTCATGTGTATAATACAAAAGAAATCGATGCAACCATGCCCGCTATGAACACCATTGAAGAAGTCATAACAAATCTTGAATCGGCGTATAATCCGGCCCTGTCACAATATGAAATAAGCCTGTTGAATAAACTGAGCGCTGCAGCGGCATCGACAAGGGGAGCGTACCTGCCGGATAATTATAAATGGCTCGAAAACTGGGCAACGAGAACGGTATAAACAAAGAGGGGAGAATTCATCTCCCCTCTTTGTTATCTTCAGATCATTTTTTCCGTATATCAGAATGGCGCCCAGGAAGTGATGTGCCCGATGAGCGGCGTAAAGGGCGGCTGCCCCGATGGTGTTCCAAGGTCGGGATCGTACGAGTAAACACGGGTCGGTGGATTATAGCCCGTTTTTCTGACCCAGGCAAGCTGGCCGGGCTGGATACCGCTGTTATTAAGATTTGCACACATTTCAGCACCGGTGAGATGTACAACCGAACCGTATTTCGTCAGCGTTTTTCCGCTCCAGTTTTCAAGAAGATCGTCAACATTCGCCCAGGGATCGTTTTTATATGAAAGGGTCCCGGGAGGAGAATGGTAGCCGGCGGCGGTTTTAGGCGATTCGGGAGAATAAATCGTAACCCCGCTTGCATCGTACGCGTTGTTATCGTCACGGTCAACGTAATTGTATTCGTCGATAGTAGGCGCTCCGTCGACCAGTGCGGCGTTGATGGTCGTGTTTACAGCCACCGTATCGGGCGATGTCGTTGAATGAGCATCGGGAAACCGTAAGCTCATATGATAGATACGGTGTTTGGTCATGATCGAGGCGCCTTTTTTATTGATGACATTGAAATTACCATGAGTATAAATCGTTGAATTACTTGCCACCATCAGTTTTGTCAGCAGCGAGTCGGCATTTGAGAGACGGACGGGGGTCGAACAGTATATCAGTCCGTTTACGGGCCAATCAGGAGAGGCTATCAAAGCGGCGATATTAATATCTTCCACAGTAACCCATAACTGCTCGTTATAATTGAAGATATTTTTTGATGTTGCCCATGCTTTTGTTGTATGGGTCGTATTCGTGATATGCAGGTCTGCTTCCTGATCGTAATAACCGCCAGGATCGAGATTCTGAACAGGCGGCGGTGATTTAAATGCCACCTTGTCGCGAACGACGCCGCCCCACAGTGCATGTGCTCCGAGAGTTTTATCGTTCCAGTCCGCATGGAAGGAATCGAAAGCAATACCTTCCGACCCCCGGGGTGAACCGGGCATCATCTCAACCCAGACACCGGAATCCTGTTCGTTCTTTGTTATAAGACAATGGCCGGTGCTGCTTACATCGGGTCTGCCCCACGCATCCCTGCTTCTGACCATCGAGCCTGTTGCCGTTACGGAAGATGAATTGATTTTCAGCGTCGAACCATCGGGGCGTATGAACATGTTACCATTCGCATGAACCTTACCGCGTATCTCCTGGGTTGCCCCGCGGACGAACTCCCCGAGATCTCGTGCTGCAAAGTATGAAAACTGGAACATCGGTTCTATTTCACCTTTCGCCCTCGTGCGCCTGTGGATGGTGTCATACCATCCCTCAGATTCGATGACAAAGGCAAAGTTCGAAGTATAGTATATGCAGAATTTAAAACCATGCGGTTTGTCGGTGTTCCACATCGGATCATAGGTTTTCGAGGAATCCCATTCCCATACATAATAACCGTCCGCATCGACATAGTAATTTGAAAGACCGGTCGATATGAGATTATCTCCTGATGCAGGGTCTTCTTTGTCAATGGTATGGGTCGTTTTAACAAATCCCGCATTTATCATTTCACGGTAAGCCACCTTTATGCCGGTTTCAGACATGTTGACAGCCTGAACATTCTTCTCGTAGTTTCTTGACATGGCGGAATTCGTCTGCGAACTGGTCATCACCCCTATCCCGAGAACGGTAAGGGTCATGAGAATCACCAGTACAAGCACAAGCGCAAACCCACGTTCACCGTCATGTTGAGATATGTCGTTTTTATCGAATTGAACCATTCCGGTTTATCCTTTAACTACGATATTCTGTGGTATTATATTGCTTTTCATCTCCACCCGTTTGTAGCTGTCCCCATATGCAGGATCGGTATAGTTTCGGACAGGTTCCGGTGTTTTTGCACGGATCGTTATTTCAACGACACGGATATCATATATCTCATCAACAGTAACTTCATCCTGCCATGCCCCGCTTTTCATCTGGAACCGAACCTGGAAATCATCGACATCCCCTAACAGAATCTGGGCCGGGTAAGCCTGATGTCTCAGCATCAGATTCGTTCTTCCCTGGTCATCGGTATCGACAAAAAACTGGTAGTAGCCGATGATGGTAAGGTTACTTCCCTCGGCATACCGATGATCGAGCTTCTTGTCATCATTCCACGGAAGATATTCATCATGCCAGACATGCAAATCCGTTTTATCGGTAATCATGAAAATTTCCGAATATGTCCCATCGGAAATAACAGCCAGGTCTCCGATTTCAATTTCGGATGTGTCATCGAGCATTTCCTGCGATCCCGCATTACCCCATGGCTGTGTTGTCGTAATGTTAACCGATCTGAACGTTCCCATAATCGACAGGGAATCCGGAGCGCCGTTTGCTCCGTTCACCGCTTCGATAACCGCCCACCCGGTTGTTGTCGGTACACCGTTGCCGGCCAGTTTCACATGATCGGTGAGGAATTTCATCGCCCATCGTAATTCCTGTTGCATCTCCGCGATCTGACGGTTTTCCGTAAGACTGTAAACCTGCGACGACAAAAACTGAAAAGCAAGTGTTACCAGAATCGCGCTGATGGTCATCGCCACAAGGAGCTCGACAATGGTCATTCCGCGCTCGCCACGATTCCACGGAATGGTTTTTTTGCGATGCTCAGCATTATTCATCAAGCATTTCTCCCTCATATCATATTTTTGCATGATATCATCAATTCGATGGGTCTATACATGCCGCAGTGAGAATAACCTCTTCCATATCTGCGGTGCTGTCAGCCTCTGAACCCACAGGTACCCATCGTACAATCGATGTAATCATTTTTGACCGCGGAATCGGTCTCAGATCATCGATGATCCAGAACTGGAAGAAAAATCCGCTCGAATCCCCCGTCGCATTGACCGGATTTAAAGGATTTTCATACTCTCCCGCAGCCAGGTTCGGGCTTGCATAACCATCATTGAGCAGCTCCTCTATCTTGTTCTGGGCAAGAATAACCGCCTGAGTATGACGCTGACTGTAAAAGTTATTCCTTACAACGCGCGAGATGACCGAGGATATGATTGCAACACCGATAACAAGGATCAGTGAAGCCATGATGACTTCGATTAATGTGAAACCATTTTCAGAGCGGATTTTCATAAATTCGTCTCCCTGATTCTCCCCGTCAGAAACGTAATCTCGATCATAGTCGAATCCACGGAACCGTTCGTGACCATAATCTGTCCCGTATAAACACCGGAAGGCAGGCAGCTCTTTTTGAGCTGACCGAATTCATTAAAAATAACGAGGTCATTCTGGAACGTTATCGTACTGAAAGAAATTCCATCTTCGAGATGATTGGTTGCGCCCCTGATTTCATTATCCCCTTCCGGATCACGGATAAGATAAAAATCACCGTTGGTATTGAACTGGACGCCATACGGCTCGGCATCGTTCACAGCCTTCATGCGGGCGGTATAAAGCGATGCGGTCACTGTCGAGGTGCTTTTACGAAGCTTGTCCTTGCTGAATACAAAATCGAGAGACGGGATTGCTATAGTCACCATTATCCCGAGAATGACCATCACAATCATAAGTTCAACAAGAGAAAAGCCTTTTACATTTTTCGCCGTCATTTTTTCAACTCTCTTTCACCCCTTCATCTGTATTGTACATCTTTTTTTTACAAATAAAAGTGATGTATGTAACAAAATGAGACAAAAAAATTCAAAGTAAAACAAAAAAACGATTTTTTTCCTGCCTGCAAACAATAAAACCTTAACAGAATACAGTTTTTCAACTTTGTTCAAATACAGGATATTACCATGATTTTCGGCAGAATTCATAACCCTTCCCCTACAGGGTGACCTGGAAATCTTTTATTATAAATTCGCAAAAAGTATGCCGTAAATAATTGATTGTCTTGAATGCCGCATTTTGGTTATTTTCTTCATTGGAAACACATGATGACATGTATCGGTTCCTTAATTACTTCTTTCTCAGGATTATTACGCTATGATCGCTGCGATAGGTATAGCCGTTCTGGACATTATTATGGTTATGGACGGTTTTAAAAACGGCGAAGGATCATTTTACTGTGACAGGCTCACATCCGAGGGCGGCGGAATGGCTGCCACCGCTCTCTGTGCAGCAGCGAAACTCGGTTCCCGGACACGGCTCTTTACGCGCATCGGTGACGATATGGTCGGACGTTATATTCTGGACAGTGTTCACCGTTTCGGTGTCGATACCACCGGCTCGGTCACTGTCCGGGGGAGAAACACAACGTGCGCAGTGGTATTTGTGGACTCTGTGACCGGAGAAAAACAGTTCTTTTCGGAACACACAAAACCAGCGTTCACTGATCCTCTGCCACTCGATTGTTCATTGCTCGAGGGTACGGAGGTTCTCCTTGTGGATGGCCACTGGATAGATGGCGCCATCGAGGGTGCCCGGTGGGCAAGGTCACGGGGAATTCCCGTGGTTGCCGACTTTAAAAGAATGTATCCCGGGCTTGAACACCTCATGCCATTGATTGATTATCTCATAATTCCGGAATTTTTTGCCCATGAAATTACGGGTGAAACCGTTCCTGAATCAATGCTGAAAAAACTTGCCTCCATTCATCGGGGAATTCCTGTCATTACCGGGGGTGTTCAGGGCGGAGCTTATCTGTCAGGAGAAGAGATTAAACGTTTCAGACCGTTTCTAATCGAGTGTGTTGACTCCACGGGAGCGGGTGATGCGTTTCATGGCGCATTTTGTCATTTTCTCTCAAAGAGCCTTACCCTTGAACGGTGCCTCGAACTGTCATCGGCTGTAGGGGCACTCAATTGCCGGGCGCTGGGAGGAAGGAACTCTCTGCCTTCACGGGATGAATTGAAACAATTTCTTATCAAGCATGGTGTGGATTCCGAGTTTCCATAAAATCACGAACCATGTTGACTTTGTATTCATTTATGTTATACTATACATGACAAAAAGAATGTCCATCATTCGAAAAACAAACAGGTGAGGAGGGTTTTTTTATGGGGCATAGAAGACTTCGTAAAGCAGAAATCCGTCAGCGCCGTCAACGAAGAGAACAACGACGCAAAGAGAGAAAAAAAGAACTCATTTTGAAAGCTCAGTCAAAAAAAGATAAAATGAGTTGAAACTTTTTTTAATCCCGGGCATCCAATTATTCAGGTCGGCACTATAATTCACTACCGATCTATGAACCTCCCTTTCGAAGCCCCGGTTTCCAGATAACCGGGGCTTCTTTTTTTACTGAAGCACATCTGTCGGCACATCGCAGTATTGCTCCGGTGAATAAGCAGTGATATCGGAGACATCATCCTGAACTTGATTCGGCATCCAGTATAATATTAATATCGATATTTATTCGCCGGAGCAATAAAAAAGCGCACGGAAACCAGATATTCCGTGCGCCGGTCATTTTATTTCATACCATGAATATCATGGAGTGATTCTCATACAAAACGGAGACTTCCTGCAACCGCCAGCCTCCTGATTCTGCAGAAATTCACCGGTGAAGTGACACCCTCTCCGGTCGGGGAAGCAATGGTAAACGCCATGTACGCTTCACCGTCATCAGGACCGTCACCCTGGTTGCTGTACCCGTTTGCAACGACAATGGTCGTATTCATCGCCACAGCAAAGGTCGTTATACGGTTCATGTCCTTTGAGTGAATGAGCGCTGTATGCCGGTACCCATGTTCCGCTTCCAGACAGCATTTCAAACCATCATCGAAATTCTTGACCTTGACAACCGGGAGCAGCGGCATCATCTGCTCCTCCTGAACCAGCAGGTTGTCCTTGGTGGTCTCGGCAAACAGGAGCCGTGTCCCTTCGGGAATATTTACTCTGACCAGATCGGCGAGGTATCCTGCACTCTTCCCCACCATTTCCCGGTTCAGTACATGGCCGCCTTTTTCATTGGATATAAACGCCTTTTGTGTCAGGAGATTCATATGAATCTCATCGATCCTGAAACCGCCGGCCTTTTCCATTGCAAGCATGAACCGGTCAAAAACCGACTCTACAACAAACACTTCTTTTTCGGCAATGCAGAGAAGATTGTTGTCGAATGTGGCTCCCCTGATTATATCGACGGCGGCTTTTTCAATATCAGCCGTCTCGTCGACCAGCGCCGGAGGATTCCCCGGTCCGGCGGCAATAACCTTTTTATTGGTTGCCATAGCGGCTTTAACTACTCCGGGCCCGCCGGTTATCGACAGCAGAGCGACATCAGGATGTTTGAACATGATGTTGGCCGTCTCGATAGTCGGATTTTTTATACAGGTAAAGAGATTTTCCGGAAAACCTCCCGCCACAACCGCTCTGTGATAGGTCTGGAGCGCATATGCGCTCACCTTTTTCGCACTGGGATGGGGATTGAAAACCACCGTATTTCCCCCGGCAAGCATGATAATAGCATTATTAACCAGTGTCGGAACCGGGTGAGTGGATGGTGTAATCGCCCCGATGATACCGAAAGGCGCAAACTCTTCGAGTGTAACACCCTTCTCCCCTGACCATGACCGTGAAACAAGGTACTCCGTACCCGGGGAGTTTTTAGCACAGTTACGGTGCTTGAGGATTTTATCCCTTACATTACCCATGCCGGTTTCTTCGACAATCATCTTGCTGAATTCTTCGGCTTTATCCAGGGTAACTCTCCGCAGAATACCGATAAGACGCTCACGTTCCCTGATACTGAATTTCTTGAACTCCTCAAAAGCTCTTTTGGAAGCCGCTATCGCATCTTCCATACGGTCAAAAACGCCGTCCTGTCCCCGTATTCCTGCAGTTGGCGACACGGCGGCCACAGACGGTGCGGGCATGGAAGGCATAATGGCGGACGGTGATGTTTTCGGAAGACTCCCGCCGGATGACGATGCCACCGAAGCAACAACCGATTCCACGATTTTTCGTATCTGTTGTTCATCAATCATAATTCAACCTCACATGACTCGCGTATTATATCATCTGCTCCAGATCCTCATGAGGACTCGCGATAACCTGTGTCGTTATCACTTCTCCCACACGGGCTGCTGCTTCGGTTCCCGCCTCAACGGCGGCTTTGACTGCTGCAACATCACCACGAACCATGACAGCAATATAACCGCTGCCGGTTTTCTTGTATCCCTGAAGGCTCACCGAAGCAGCCTTGAGCATGGTATCAGCGGCTTCGACCGCACCGATGAAACCTTTTGTTTCGATAAACCCTATCGCTTTTCCTGTAGAAGCCATTGTCTCCTCCTGTGAAAAAAGTCTGCATGTATTAATAAATCTATTCCCATATTCTATCAGATAAAAGATATGCCTTGAACCACGTTTACAGTTTTATCATGAAACTCCTGTATAACCAAATCCTAATCTTTCACTGCATTTTTATAACAAACCTCCCTATAATAACTGATATTCCTGTTATATTTTCTCTAAAAGAGAGAAAAATTCCTCTCGTCCTATTCCCGCTGTTCTGCGATTATTTTTAATTATAAATACCGGCAGTTCTTTACAGTCAGCTATGATTAAAGGTCTGGTAATTCCTTCTTTTGTATACACCCAATGGTCTCCCTCGATTCTAACACACTTAAATCCGGCATACTCGAACACCTTGCGTAATTTACTGGCTGAAATGGGAGTTATTCTGGGCATATACTAACAAATTCCGTTGCGACAAGCCTTGGAGGAAACCACCGTCCCCCAGCGTCTTTTCTATACCCTGACTCACCAAGAACATCTTCAAGAGTACCCATTTTTTCTGCCTCTTCGAGAAAAAGACAAACCGCCGTTTTAAGCATCTCCTTCGCATGGTCAATTGTATTTCCGCAACTGGAAATATCAAGCTCCGGACAATAAGCTACATATATCGTATCTTCCTTGAAAACAATTATTTCATAATCAAGCGGTATCACGGGTATCTTCCTTTTAATACGGACAGGCTCTCTACACTATTATCTTTCAGTCTTTTTTTATTGGTTTTTCATTTCTTTCATAATCTTTGTCGTTATTTCCGTCACAAGATCCTCGTATTCGGATTTTGTTGTCAGCTCGCAGCTCTGGGTGCCGTAACAGGTTCCGCAGTTCAGGCAGGCAGTTCCGCCGATTTTAATGCCGAACTGCTCCCTGATAGTCTCGAGTTTCTCGACATTCTGCCTGCTCAGGGGCTTCATCCCGCCGAGCTGGTGAGCGGTCAGAGAGATCATGGCAAAATGCTCCACACTTTCCATCTTGTAATAGGCGTTCATAACATCTTTCCCGACAGTCATGGCGCCATGATTGGCAAGCAGAATGGCATCATGACACTTCACAAGACCGATAATGGAATCCGAGAGCTCCGTTGTGGAAGGTGTTCCGTACTGCGCAAGGGGAATGATACCAAGGGATATGATAATCTCGGGCAGGGTCTGGAAATCGAGCGGAATGTTGGCGACTGCATACCCGGTGCAGACCGGCGGATGAGCATGGAGAACCGCCCTGATATCATCGCGCTGCTTGTAGGCTTCGATATGGATTTTACTTTCCGAGGAGGGTTTCAGATATCCTTCCCGCACATTCCCGTTCATATCGATCTTCATCAGCATATCCGGAGTCATGAATCCCTTTGATACCCCGGTGGGTGTCGTTATGATGAATTCGTCACCCATCCGTGCGCTGATATTGCCGTCATTTGAAGCTACCCAGCCTTTGAGCCAGACACGCCTTCCGACCTCGCATATCTGTTCACGAAGCTCTTTTTCGAGGTTTTCCATCCTGTTCCCCTGCCTTTATTATTCATTGCCGCGTGATCGGATTTTCTTCGCTGCGGCATTCATTTTTTCACACACAGTGCTCACTTCAGGAAATGACCCGCATTGTTTCACGGGCAACGATGATTTCTTCATTCGTTTCGAGAACAAGCGCCGCAATCCGGGAATCCTTCGCATCGATCCGCTCACTGTTCGCCCTGTTCGCCTCGATATCGAGCCTGAATCCGAGAAATCCGAGCGACGAGAGCACCTCGGCGCGGAGCTCATGATCCTTCTGCCCCGTTCCGCCGGTGAAACAGACGGCATCGACACCTTCCATGAACAAAATATAAGCGCCCATATAGAACTTGATATCATAGATGTATTTATCACGGGCCAGCTGAGCCCGTTTACTGCCTGCACCGATCGCCTCGATAACATCCCTCATGTCGCCCGATGTGCCGGAAATACCCTTTAATCCGCCATTCGAGCCAAGCTCGCGGAACGCATCTTCCATGCTTATCCCTTTTTTCTTCATGATGTACGGGATAATATACGGATCCATATCCCCGGCGCGGGCAGCCTGAATAAGCCCCGTCTGCGTGCTGAAACCCATGGACGTATCGATTGCGACTCCATTCCTGTATGCGCACACAGAGGACGAACCACCGAGATGGCACGCAACTATCCGGTGATTATCCGGGGCGAGATCGAGTATCCGGACAGTCTCTCCGGTCACATACCGCAGTGACGCGCCATGATAGCCGTACTTACGGATGCCATATTTTTCAAACCATTCATACGGAGTCCCGTACACCTGTGCATATTCCGGCCTGCCCGTATGAAATCCCGGCTCAAACACTCCCACAAGCGGTTTCGAGGGCATAAGCTCGCCGAACATCCGTATCGCTTCGAGGTAGGGAGGATTATGGGCCGGCGCCATGTCGATGTACTCCTCCATGGCCTTGATCACTTTCTCCGTAAGGAGAACCGAGCCGTTTTCCTCTCCTGCCTGTACCGTCTTGAAACCGACCGCATCGATTTCGGACAGATTGCCGATAATCTCCGTGGTAAGAAAATCAAGCCCGCGCCGTACCGCCTCACGCTGATTTTTGACCGGGCGCTCTTCATCGACAACAAGGCCATCCATGCCGCGGTAAAATCTGCCGCGCGCATTATCGGAACCCACACGCTCGATATGACCGCGGGCCATTACATGCTCGCCCGCCATGTCGATAAGCTGAAATTTGAACGATGTAGAGCCTATGTTGCAGACAACGATTTTCATAAATACCGGTTTATGGTCTGTAGTTTCTGGTTTATGGTTTGTGGTTAAAACCGTGCCGAGTTCTTCTTTTGCTGAATTTAAATTCTATTACATCGCAAGATCATCGACGATTGCAAGTATATTGGCGTCGGAGCCGGTCATGACGGGATAAAACGCCATCGCAGACTCCGGTCCTCCCTCATAGAGAACAAGCTGTCCCTCGCCTGCACCGATATAATCGAATGTAATGATAAGTTCTCCCGGTTTACCGACATCCCTGACATCCACTTCCTCCATTACCCGGATTTTTTTCCCGGCAAGAGCCGGAAGGGTCTTGTTCAGTACCAGCGTTCCCCGAACCCGTCCTGTTTCCATGCCTGTCCCTCAGAATGATTTCAAGATTTCATACACACGATTCATACCACCTTACAGCCCGGTAAATCCTGAAATTATCGCTTCGGGATTTGATGTCGAATCGAGTACGATTACGTTTGCGCCGATATCGATACGGGCGGCACGGGCTTCCATCGTATCCCTGCAGTGTACCGCACGGATGCGGGAATTACGGTTGGCGAATATCGGTGCCTCCATTCCGGTGTTTTCCAGGCAGATACCAAAATTCACCGATCCGCTCGCCACGGCTTCCGCAACCTTTTTGACACCGGCTTCATACGTTCCTCCGGTAGCATCCTTTACACCCAGATGTTTTGCTGCCAGGAGGGTTTTCAGCATTGAGCCGTCCCCCTTGAAATCCGGAGAAACGGTCAATGCAACCGATACGCCGTCTGCAGGAGCCTGTGCATGGTCAGCTTTCTGCCCGGAAGCCGGGGCCGTCCGTGAAATGGTTATTTTTTTCTCCCTGGCGTAATCAACCGCAAGCGGAGTTATCACAGCCTTCGCACCAACCGTTATAGCCTGCCCTTTGTAAGGCTCCAGGTCCTTCTGGGTAATTACCTGCTTACCGCTCATATCGGTTATTCCGATTGCCGAAGACGGAACAACCGCAGCAGTAGGCCCGCCAGCCGTCTGCACGGGAGAAGGGGGTAGCGCCGATATCTGTTTTCCCCCGTCTGAAGCGCCGACCGTTATACCGCGCTGGGCAAGAACCCGCTTGACCTCACTGATAATCGCATTAACAAGTTCATCCTGATTCATAGTATACCCGCTTGATAATGTCCGTTAACGCTCAATAATATCATCTATTATACCGCACAGCCACGCCCGCTGGGGGACTGTGGGATTATTATGCATCTCCTGTGACCCGATACCATCCCAATTGAGGATCACACGGTCACCCTTGCCGGAACAGGTGAAATCGACAACCACCTGCGGCCTGCCCTCGGGTTTACCGTGTGAATCGAGAACCTGGACTATCATGAGCTTTTTCCCCTCGAGGCAGGGGTGTTTGATCGTCGATACGACACTTCCAAGAACCAATCCCTCTCTCATTCCTGTCCTGCCGCCTCTCTCATCCGTTTATTTGATCCTGCGAACTTTACAATTCCTTCTTTACAAAAAACTTTTCTCTTGATAACCGCCGTTTACATCAGGTGGGGAATCAGTTCCTTGTTCACCGAAGGAATCACGACTGATGCGATGAGAACACCGCGATCCCTGACACCCTCGAGAGCGGCGTCCATGGCAGAACGGACATTCTGCACGGTGCCGGTCACGATTACATACGACTTCCCCGCCAGGCCTTTCCCAAGCCTGAGCTCGACGATTTCGACATCGGATGTTTTCACCATCGTATCGGCGCCCTCTATCGTCGCGGTCATGGTCATAGTCTCAAATATCCCGAGTGCATCGCCGAGACCGGTAATATCGGGACCGAAGAACGCTGACAAAACCTTGTCGTCAATACGGGGCAGAATGAGCGAGTCGAGAAAATTGAAATCGGCTATACCCTTAGCGAGTTCCACCGCCTCCTTGACCGCTCCGACATCGCCGGTGAACAGAATCTGATAACGACCCGGACAGTTAGGCGCTGCGAGCAGGATTTCAATCGCCGTGTTCTTCGATATGAGGTCTGCGGCTTCGATACCTTTTCCAACGCTGATATACTCAAGAAAGCCGATACATGAGCTCATGATGCGGTACTCCCGATAACGATACAATTGTCCAAAACTTCTTCAACACGGCCATCGATTGATGCATGCACCCGCGCGCCGAGAGCGCCATCGGGAATTTCGCCGATCAGGTCCCCGGTTCCGATCGTATCGCCGACTTTCACAACCGCCCGCGCCGGAGCGCCCAGATGCTGACGGAGCGGTATCCGAACTTTCCGGGGTTTAAGCGAGCCGAGCGGTTCGAAATCGGTATGAATGAGATACCGTTCGAGATCGAGCTTCCGCGCATATGTGAGCGCGGGAAGTTTCCGGTACTGGAACATCTGGCCGTCGGACACGGGCATTTTCGAAAAATCGAACTTAAGACCCGCCCGCCGTATAGCATCGCGCACAAGGGCATACACCTTGTTAGGTGCAAGCCCGAAAATACAGGCATACTGTTCGCAGACACCGCACTGGCAGCAGAGGAGCGATTCGAATACCATCCGTTCGCTGAATGCATCAAGGTCATGCGCCTCGATTTTCCGGATGATTTCATCGACAAACCATGAATACGACATCATCCTGGCCGGTGAAATCGAATGCCCTATCGCGTTCCTCGGGCAGAGAATGGTGCATTCCTGGCAGGTGCAGCACATCTTCGCCCGGAGCTTCGTCACACGGAGCGGCTCGCGTTTGAGCCGTATCATCGTGTGATTCGAGGGCAGAACGATGACTCCGCCGATTTTTTTGTCGATGCTGTCGTTCGCACTGCCGACAGGCCCCATGATCGGACCGCCGAGAACGATTTCGTACTCCGGCACCATCACCCCGCCTGCATGGGAAATCAGGTCGCCGACCGATGTTCCGATGGGAACCTCGACCGTAACGGGCCGTGCTACCTCGCCGCCAACCGTGACATACCGCGAGCTCACCGGTCTGCCGTCGAGCGCATCCGCAATCTGCCGGAGCGTGGCGACATTGCTGACCGTCACCCCGGCCATGAACGGCAGTCCGCCCTGAGGTACCATCCTGCCTGTCACCTGGCGGATAAGTACCAGTTCATCTCCGGCCGGATATGTGTTATCGAGCACGGCAATCTGCAGGGAGGGTTTCCCTGCAATCGCTTTTCGGAATGCCCCGATCGCAGCGGTATTTTTATCCTTGACACCGATGATACCTCTCGAGGCTTCGACCTGCTCCATGGCTGCTTCCAGACCGCGGACTATATCGGCGGCCCTCAGCTCCATGAGATGCTTGTCGGCTTCGAGTATCGGTTCGCATTCGGCGCCGTTCGCAATATACGTGTCAACCTTGTTGCCCAGCTTGACATGAGTAGGGAAACCGGCACCGCCTGCGCCGACGACTCCGGCATCGCGAACCAATGAAATAATATCCACTGCCGCCTGCGCCACCGTCAATCACCCTTCCTGTAAACAGTATTCGCTTCGATGGTGATCGAGTCGACAATCCCGATAATAAGACCGTCGGTGGGAATGGTCGCGGTAATATCGGTCATACGGGCCGATGAGCCCTGAACAACGAGTACGATTTCACCGCGTCCGGCGCCGATGGGATCATTCACCACGAGAGTGCTGCCGGTGGGAATGACTGCGCTGCCCTTTGGATCATTGGTAATACGCTGAACTTCCACGAGAAGAAATTTCTGTCCGACAAGGCGGTTCACCTTGACCGAAGAGACAATCTCTCCAATTACTTTTCCAACAACCACGATTCAACCTCATTGCAGAGTCAGATATTCCGGTCGCCGCAGTACGGCCGCCGGAAAGATACGTTCGGGTACTCAAACATTTTCAACCATGTGCCCGTCCTTTATACACCCGGGCTTTTTTTCTGATCACCCGCAGCGGGTGAAGCCTTCGGTGCCGGGCGTTTTGGCGCGCTTTTTTCAGTGACCGGCACTGCCTGGGCGCTGTCGCCAAAAAAGGCTTCCATGTCGGTATGAGGGCTCGCTATCACCTGCGCCGCAACCACCTGTCCAATCGCAGCCGCGGAACCGGCTCCGGCGTCCACCGCCGCCTTGACTGCGGCAACATCACCGGTAAGTACGACCAACACGAGACCGCTGCCGGCGCGCATCTGAGTCATGAGGGACACATTGGCCGCCTTGAGGGCCGAATCGGCAGCCTCGACAGCAGCGACGAATCCCTTAGTCTCGATAAATCCCAATGCTTGCATATGTTTTCCTCCTGTTGAACCGGCTCTTACTTGAAAAGGCCGTCAAGTTCCTCGTGGGGACGGGGAATAATGTGTGAGGAAACAAATTCGCCGACATTTTTCGCAACACTGGTTCCCGCTTCGACCGCTGCCTTGACAGAGCCGACATCACCGGTGATGACCGTGGTTACAAAACCGCCGCCGATACCGACCTGCTTGAGTAGTTCCACGCTGGCGCTCTTGAGCATGGCATCGGTCGCGATTGCAAGACCCGTAAACCCCCTGGTTTCCAGTAGTCCGATTGCTTTCTTCATTGCGTAAAAACCTCCATGTAATGTGGTGTTATTGTATCGTATCAGTCTTTGATAATCTCAACTTCCTGACCGCAGTTTATATCAGCTACATTTCCTTCATCGGTATCGAGGTGTACTTCCAGACGGGTTTTATCGTTGATCCGGATCACGACATTCTCGAACGTAACTCCGGAAGGACCGCCGACACGGAGCTTGACAATGTCTCCGTCCTTGAGACCGAATAATTCCGCTTCCTGTGAATTCATGTGAACATGTCTCATGGCGCGGATGCAGCCCTCCGAAAGCTCGACCACTCCCTTGGGGCCGATAACAGTGATGGGCGCCGACCCTGCGAGATCCCCCGACAATCTCAGGGGTGCATCGATACCCAGAAAAATCGCGTCCGTCTTCGCGAGCTCCACCTGCGTTCTGTCCCTCAGGGGACCGAGAATTCTCACCCGCTCAAGGAGCCGTGTCTTGGGACCGATGAGCGCCACTGTCTCCTGTTCTGCATGTGTTCCGGGCTGATAGAGTTCCCTCATATGATGGAGCTCGGCACCGGGGCCGAACAGTTTTTCAAGGTGTTCTCTGGAAAGATGAACATGCCGGACAGAGACCCCGACAGGTATCCTCTTGGGATTTATCGAGAGCCCCTGTGCCTTTCCCTGTGCCTCCCCCGACACTCCCTGCGACGGGGTGGCGGAATTGATTCTCTCAAATACCTCGCGGACAATTCGATTCAGAATTTCCTGATCGATTTGAGGTGTCTGACTCATACCACGTGTATTCATGCCTCAATCCTTGCTGTTCACGGGATTTCATTAATAAATTAAAATCAGTTGTTTACCCGTTATACTCACTCAAATGAATGAGTAAATGAGAAAACCGATCCGGATTGAACTTGTAATATACTATAGTAACTTCTATTATACAATAATCAGCGTAAAAAAATGCAAAAATATTACCGAATTTCAAATTTTTATATCCAAATGAAAACGGAAAAAACGATTTCCTGTATCAAATGAAAACGAATAGTGAAGATTTTAGTATTGTCAGACATATTTACTGGACATATCGTTTCCGAACTTCTATTTTAAAAAAACCATGGAAACAGTAATTCCAAAACCAAAATTAATTTTATGTATCGACTCACTGCGTTCCATACTCAATATACAATAACAGGCAATCGTTCTGAAAGAATAAAGTACAGAAAAAAACAAATATTCAATCCCTGAAAGAAATCTCTATATACCAGTGAAGGAAGATTTCATGAAGAACCACATACATGGAACAGCCACACCAAGAGTAAATTCGACTGCATTTCAATCCTTTTTCATAATGAGATATCTCGTTCCTTTTATCGGTTTTCTTGGCATCGTCCTGTTTCCACCGATTATTACAGCCCGGGAAGATACCATTACGATTGTGGATTTTTCACAGTTATCATCCGACAGGCTCCCCGAAGACTGGATACAGGTTCTCCCCAAAAAACAGAAAGCCTATACTGATTACAGCATCATCAATGACAGTTCCGGTTCAGGTCTCAGGGTACGCGCCGGGGGAACCGGCTCGTGGATCGAAAAAGACCTCGGTCAGATCAGTGTTTCGGAGTTCCCCTTCATGGAATGGACATGGATGGTATCACTCTTTCCCGAGGTTGAATGGGAAGAGGAAAAGCCGCAGTACGATTTTGCGATCCGTATCGAGCTTGTCTATGATTTCAGAGGAAGCCATTACAATATCCTGAACATCATCAGAAAAGGGCTGATACGATCGATTATTTCAAAATATCCGCCCGAAGCGGTCATCAGTTATGTCTGGGCGCATAACGTTCCCGCCGACGAACCCTTTATCAGCCCCGAGAATAAAAGAACTGTCGTGATACCGGTCGAGTCAGGTAAAAGTATGCAGGGGAAATGGATACACGAACAGCGAAATATTCAGGACGATTTCAACCGCTTTATCGGAAACAAGCGTATTGCTCTGCGAAAAATCAGGATCATGTCCGATACCGACAACTCGCTGACGAATGCGGAAAGCGGCCTGAAAGAAATCGTGCTGAAACGGAAAGAATGAACGGGCTGCGTTCAAAAAGTCCCTCTGGGAATTCCCTGTGCCTTCCGCTCCGCCCCCTGGTCCCGTAATGAATCCGTGCTGCAACCGGGTATCCGCGCTCAGAATGTCTTATGATATGAGAATCTGAGCTCACGGGAAGGTTCGGGTTGTTCGTCAAGATAACCGGAGATATCCTTTTTGGTGTTGCGGAGTATGTTCTTTACGTCCAGTTCCAGGGTGAATGCACCGCCGAGATGCCATTTCAATGCACCGTTCAGATAGCCCCTGTTCGATGTGATACTTTTGTTTTCATTATCGTTCGTGGCAAAATCGTACTCACCGCACAGTTCAAATGCATGACCGATATCTTTATCGATTCCGGCCCAGAACGAGGGGTCCTTGTCCCCGTCATCGTCCTCGAAGGAATAATTGACTCCCCCGTGAAAACCGAGGTCGCCCAAAAGGCGATAATTTCTGGATACGACAAGATATACACCCCGTGACTTGGTACGGAAACGGTTGAGTTTCGCGCCCTTGATATATGGGCCGTAACCCTGTGAATCGAAGCCGATGGAAACCGCAGGGCTGTTGAGCGATTCCTCGATAACACGGATACGGAGCTGAAACGCCGCGTGAGGCTGCCAGGTGACTCTCCCGGCGCCTATGACACCGGCTCCGCTGTAGGAACAACCGATCCCGATGAGGTCAGTCACCGCGACACTCGCCGTCTGGGTCACACCGCCGCCATCAAACAGGTGGGTTTCGAGCATGACGGTTTTTGATGGTAACGACCCCGCTGTCGGCGCATCAACGATTCTCTGGGGAGTGAGTGTCTGGCCGTAAAGACCGGGAGAAATCATGAATACCGCAAGCGCAGTACATATCGAAAGTCTGGTATACAATAAATGTCTCCTTCAGGAAGGTCGGCGCTATTATAAATTCCAACATGTACCATGAATATAAGGATTCTACCTTATATTCACATATATATTACTCAACATTACTCAACTTTCCGACATAAGAAAATTGAGTTAAGGATCAGTAACTATCTGAAGTTTATTATCAGAACTTTTAGAATTGTCCAGAATGGCATTCTCCGGATGACCGCTGATCTTATTATTAATCATCTGTACCCGCGTTACACCGGGCTCGAGAAGCACGGCATTTTTCTGTAAACGTTCGTCCCCTTTACGGGTTTCCCTGATTGTATTATTCTCGATCAGGATATCATGAGTTATACCCGAAATATATATTCCGCAACCTTTTTCAGCATACCCTGCCAAGCCGTTATTCTCGATAATATTGTCAATAATTCTGGTGCGATGAGCGCCGTTTGGTTCTGTCTTTGTTCGGAAATGAATACCATGTTTGGCATTTTCATAAACATGATTTCTGGCTATCAGGTTATCGGTATCCTTATGACCGATTGATATTCCGTTGCGGTCCATACGAATGCCATTTTGATAAACAACATTATCAGTAAATTCACTCTCCCTCACTCCCCAGCATATATACAGCCCATCAGAACCGTTATGATGCATGACACATCGCCGGACAACTGTCCATGGGCTATGAGACCCCGGATGAATTCCATGATGTGAATTATAAGCTCCTTCACAATCCTCCAGAGTTGTATGCTCGGAGGTTATAATAAGAAAGCCATCACCATAATTATTGACAGATTTAACATTCCGAACGAGACAATTTTTTGTCCGGTCAAGGCACAAACCACCTGTCCTGATTTCCTTCCATCCTTTATCATTGTCTACTTTTGAATCAATGGTTAAACCTTCTATTGTTGTATTTTCTATTTCATACCCGTAAATCAAAGGGAAAATATTGGTAACCAATGCTCCCTGACCTTTACCTTCAAAATCTGCAGTAAAATCAAACTCAATGTACCCGTTTAAAAAGAGGACACCATTCTCAATGCGTGTAATGGTTAATGGTTTTGTTACCATATCATTCAGTAATGTATTATCACAGCAGACTATTCCCATCCCCACTTTAAAAAGCGATGGATCCCCGGGCGTAACCTCTTTTTGTCCTATGTCGGCATCCACTGATAACGGACATGAAACTAACGGCGCATGTTTTAAAACCGTCTTCTCACGATCGCCGATTAAATGAATATTTGACCGCAAACGAATCGCGTCAATCAGAATATATTCTCCCGGTAGAATACGAACCGTTCCGCCGCCTCTTTGATATACCATATCAATAGCTGCCTGGATAACACGATTATCCGAGCCTGTGATATCCGCATTATTCGATCCGACAGTTATTACATTTTCCTGGGTTTTTCCAGTTTCTGTTGATTTTTGTTGTCCATCCGAGACAAAAGGTATCCCGGCAATCAGCATCGCCAGCAAAAGCGTCTTTAAACAATGTTTTTTCATTGTTATGATTACTCTTTAAATTTTTTGGAATATAACTATGATAATCCGGCAAAAAGCAACTCAATACTATTTTATAGTATTTCAGCCGGGATTCCCCATATATAAAATTCGGTAATGGTTATTTATATAGTCAGTGCATGCAAAATACACGGGCGGTTACTCACTGTCAAGAGGTTTGGAAAAGGTTACCCGTAAGCTCCGGATGGAAAACTTTCGATAGGCAAAAATTATTGTTTGACTATCAACGGTGTTTTTGATATTCTTACGAATAGTATGACAAAACAGGAAAATGCATATGATACTGCGAATAAAAAGGAGGATATAATGGCTCGCGGGCTTAACAAGGTATTACTGATAGGAAACCTCGGCGCAGACCCTGAAATCAAATATGCCACCAACGGAAACGCCATTGCAAACCTGCGTGTTGCCACAACGGAATCGCGGAAAAACCGCGAAGGCGAACGTGAAGAAATAACCGAATGGCATCGTGTCGTCATGTTTGGCAGGCAGGCCGAGCTGTGTAAGGATTACCTCAAGAAAGGAAGCAGAGTTTATATCGAGGGTCGTCTTCAGACACGGTCATGGGATGACCAGAGTGGTAAGAAAAACTATATGACGGAAATTGTCGGCTTCATCATGCTCATGCTCGATGCCAGAGGCCAGGAAGCATCCCCCGCGCAGGCAGAACGTCAGGGAGGATCATCCTTCGATTCCGGTCAGGCTTCCTCGACACCCGATTTCCCTGAAGCAGATGATGATCTCCCGTTCTGATCGATATATAATACCAGTCTTGACAGTCGTTTCAACCGGGCAGGAAGACGTGAGATCATGATACGCGGGTATTTCACCATGGCTCATGGTTTCCGGTATCCCGGCAAGCGGATTCGGAAGTCTGATTTTTCCCGTCTCAGGATAATGTGTCGTTATTCCCATAGAAGCGTTACGTATTCCGGAGATACCAGATGACCTATCTCGCGGGACTTATTGCTGTTTCGGTTATTATTTTCACGATACGTAAATACGGAAATCGCATACCGGTTATTCCACCGCTTCGTAATCTCGGATTCTTTAAATTTCACTACATGCTGTCGGGAGTTGCCCTTGCATTCATTTTTCCCGATGATTTCATGCCACTTTTCGAGCCGGTACGTATCACCGTTCTCATTTTCTGCCTCGGCTGGATAGGCCTGTATTACGGATGCGGCCTCGAATTACGGGCGCACCAGCGGTTTTCATCCCGTAT
>JAJFUH010000204.1 GCA_021372535.1 bacterium | reverse complement strand
TTATTGACCAGAATATCGATCCGTCCCCATCGCTCAAGAACTGTATCGACACAATTTTTTGCCTGCTCCTCATCGGAAACGTCCGCCTGAATCTGAAAACTGTCGCTGCCGTTTTCCTGGAGATGCCGGGCGACGTTCTGCGCCCCTTTCTCGTCTCCCCATGAGTTGACGCACACTTTTGCGCCGGATCGTCCGAGCAGGAATGCCGTTGCTCGTCCGATTCCGCTGGATGCGCCGGTAACGAGTGCAATCTTATCCGTGAGATTCATGATTGTTCTCCGGTTTCCATATCAGAAAAAATCAATAAAAAAGAAGTGCTGAGAATGTATAGTCTTCAATATCTGGTATTTCAATGCCGGACGGGTCTCCCGATAATTGGAAGATTGGCCCGAAAGCAGATAATTTATACGGTTATCCAGTTAAATCAGCTGAGATAATTGATCCTCCTCGGCTTCGCCGTGTCCCCCTTATAAAAGAAAGGGGGATAAAAGTGCCCCCAAAGCCGCTCCCCCTTAAAAAGGGAGGATACCGCAGGCAGGGGGGATAATATACTATCGGAAAAAATTATCAATTCTGATTATAAGGTTTTCTATGCTTATCAAACTGGATAAACGGATAATATAATTGTCATTTCCAAGAACGAAGTGAATTGGATATCCAGCATTACTACCGCACTGTCATGATTATGAAACAATGGATTTCCGTTTTCACGGGAATGACATGTAACCATATCCAAAACACTTCATTTGTACGTTTCATGAACTCATCGAATAACCTGATTTATTTTCATCTCTATTTCTCCATTTCCTTCAGCAGCAGCCAGCTGTAGAGAAGCTGCCGGGGCAGGTGAAAACAGCATTTCCAGCTCGATCCCTTGAAGCGGTGTGATACCGTGCCGTCACGGTGCAGGTAGCCGAACCATTCCCCGTATTCGGGATCGGGATGGTGGGTGAACGAGTACTCATGGACACGGTCGTACCACTGCTCATATATCGGGTCGCCCTTGAGCTTGTGAGCGAGCAGGAGGGCGTAGAGCGCCTCGTTATGGCACCACCAGAGCTTCATGTCCCATTCGAGCGGCAGGGGAGGTTTCCCCTCGGAATCGAGGAAATAGAACAGCCCGCCGAATTCTTTGTCCCAGCCGAATTCGAGCATCCAGATCATCATGTCGCATGCGCGGCCGATAATCGACTTATCTTTGCGGGCGACTCCCTCCTGCATGAGAAACCATGACGATTCGATTGCATGACCGGGAAGCACGAGACGCCCCTCGGGGATGTCGAGCATCAGCGAGCCGTCCGGCGCCACCTGCTCGAAGAGGAGCTTCCGTTCGGGATGAACATGGAGGTCGAGCACTTTCGTAAGACACCGGTCTGTTACCGCGCGGTATTCGTCCGTTTCGCCGTCGAGGAGCGTCATCTCCCTTGTCACGTTGAGAAGAATCATGGGGATCGCGTGATCGATCATGGAACGGGCGCCCTGAATCGCTTTCTGGCTTCCTGCGACCGGTGTTTCTGCCCACTGGACGACCTTTCTGTAGAGACCGCGGGCGAGACGGGCTGCATCCTGGTCACCGGTGACCAGGGCGTAACGAACGCCTGCGATGATGATGAACGTTTCGGAAAAAATCTTGCGCGGCATGGTAAGCGGTGTGCCGTCACGCTTGAAGCTGTAATACGCCCGCCCGCTTTCGTGGAAAGCGTGTTTGATGATGAAATCCCAGCCGAGCTTTGCCATCTCAAGCCATTCGGGCCGCTTCTCCACCGTATGGCAGAGGGTCGAGAAAAACCATACCTCGCGCGCCTGCGGCCACATGAACTTGTCGGTGCTGTACGGGGTACCGTCCCGGTCGAGCAGGGTGAAATAACCGCCGTACTCACGGTCGGGGGAATTCTTCATCCAGAACGGTATGACATCGTCGAACAGGGTATGCTCGTAATGTTTTCGAAGGTTCGTGATCTTTGCCGCATCCATGGTGTTCTCCCTGTTGGGTGTATATGGTTAATCCGACCTGTCCACAGGTTTAACGGAACGCAGATTCACGCGGATCAGGCGGATTTACACGGATTTGTATTTTTTTATATATTTTTTCAGATATGAATGATTAATGATTACTAAAGATAGTATAAATAATCTATTATTTTTATTTTCGTCTTTATCGTTAGCCCGATCTATTCATGAATTAATTGAATGTGGATTTTTTCCACAGTTGGCAACCACGGGGGGGGTGCCCCTACAATAAAAAAACACGAACAATTATTTCGTCATGTATAAAAACGATCCGTTATGACTTTTTGTGCCTTCCTGCTGCGAAGCAGCGCAACGCGGTGAGTATGGTGAAATATTTTCATGAATAATCAGGGTTAAATATATATTTACGAAATTATTCGGGTTAACTGAATATGGTAATCCGCGCTAGTCCTGATACCCGATTGTTATCACGATCATATCATAGAAAGAATTAATATGTCAAACCGTCTCCCCGCAAATAAAAAAAGCGGATACTACGAAAATATACTGTCAGTAAGGAAACATTCATTCTCCGGATAAATTACTGTAATTGACCGTGAAACAATGAATTATGAAAATACAGCATCGGGTACGGCATGATCCCGGACAGCTTTTTCTTGCACACGAGGGTTTTTTTACATTACCTTATGCATTACTGTAAGTTACGGGAGATAAGGTGAAACACGATATTTCCATCATCATGCCTGCCTTCAACGAGGAGGCATGTATATACGAAAACATCAGGAAAACCCGTGAGATCATGTTCGATACCGGGCTTTCCGCGGAGATCGTCGCGGTCGATGACGGTTCCGCCGATGATACGCTCGGTGAAATCCGCCGCGCCGCCAGCGATTTCGATAACGTCACCGTGGCACGGAATATCCGCAACATGGGCAAGGGAATGGCGCTCAGGAGCGGATTCGAGCGGTCGACCGGGGACATTGTCGTTTTTCTCGATGCCGATCTTGATATCGATCCATCCCAGATTCGCAGTCTCGTAACGCTGCTGGAAGAAACTCCCTGCGATATCGTGGTAACCTCGAAGCATCATCCCGAATCGAAGCTCCGGTATCCGTTTTCCCGAAAAATTGCGAGCTGGATATACTATTTCATGATCAGATACCTTTTCAGCCTTCCGGTGAGGGATACCCAGACCGGGCTCAAGGTTTTCAGGCGAAAGGTTCTCGATGATGTTCTCCACCGTCTGCTGGTCAAGAAATTCGCCTACGATGTCGAGCTTTTGGCAACGGCGGTCAGATTCGGATACAGGCTCAGGGAAGTGCCGGTTGTGATCGAGTTCAAGCGCGACCTCAAATGGGGCCGTATCCGTATCGAGGATGTGATAAGCCTCTTTATCGATACCCTTGCGGTGTTTTACCGCCTGAAAGTCATGCGGTATTATGACGGCGACCGTCCACGATTTTCACCGGTTCGCAAAAAAGTGCTTGTTGTCGTACGGGGATGCCCGCCATCTCCCGAAGTGACCGAATGTCTTAAAACATATGACGGAACCCGGATAGCGTGTATCGGCAATGATGCTCACCAGGGAGAGAGCGCAGACTATACGGTTTTTCGTACGGAACTTGATGTATTCAAATGGCTCAGCGCCAATAAGGATTCATACGATATTCTCGGATTTCTCGGCTCGAACTGCCTTCCCATGGGGGTCTGGGTTGACTATGCGGTGAGTAATTTTGACGATTCTGAGGTCAGTGTCGTCTGCGGTCCACTGATACCCGGCGGTTTTAAGTCGCGATTGGAAAAAGCGGCTGGAATGGTCTTTTCTTCCGGAATAGTGAGAGGCTCCGATGCATACCTCTATTCTTTCAGACCTGTCCGTCATGTTCACAGGGCTTCGATGGAAAATGTTTTTATCCGGGCCGAAGTTTTCTTTGCTGAACACCCCGAAAACCACGGATTCACGAAATCCGGCGGATTTTTCAGTACTTCGGCATCGTCTCTTGGGAATATACAGTATGATCCCGATGTCGCCGTGCTGAAAAAGGTGCCGTCTCTGTTCATGCCATACATCCGTTCCGCCGCGAGAGAGGCATTTTCCTGCGGGTATGGTATTTCAACCGGCAGAGAAGGATTACGGAACCTGTGGCGCCTTGTTTTCACGATTATCTGGACTATTCTTCTCGCAGGGTGGGCAGTTCTGCCGTCGGAAGGATATACCATGGCGTGGTATGTTTACGGTGCAGTGGTTATTCTGACTGCTCTGGCGTGTTTTGATCTCCTTTCGACACCCTTTTTTACGCTCGGCATTGTATGCGATCATTTTATTCGCGCATGGGCATTTCCCGCCGGGCTTATCAAAGGTATTTTCACCGGAGCAGAAAACCGGAAGAGAGGCGGAACGGCCTGATGTTCGATATCCGGGGTGCATCCCTCATTTCGGTCAAGCATACTTACTTCGAGTCGCCGGGTACACCGGAGGCAGAACTCGTCCGTTATCTCCGGGGGCGCGCATCATCGATCCTCACAATCAGTCACCCCTTCCCTGAAGCCGTGCACATCCCGCTCAACACCATGATTGTCGAGTATGGCCCGGACGGCGCGGTCGTGCATGAAACGACGGCTCCTCCCGTTCGCGGGAATGCCTTGCTTTTCTACCTCAAAGACCTTATTTTTTCTGTACATTATGTATTCAGGAGCGGGCGGATATATGACCTGTATGTCGGCTCCGACAACCTGAACACCCTCGCAGGGCTCGTACTCAGGATGTTCGGGCGAGTCCGCAGAGTGGCGTTCTATGTGATCGATTTTACGCCGGTTCGTTTCCCGGGCCGCGTGATGAATGCCCTGTACCAGGGTATCAACAGGGTGTGCTGCTACCATGCGGATGTCATCTGGAACGTTTCGGAGGCGATGCCGGAGGGCCGCGAGTCGATCGGCATCCGGAAGGACCTTTCAGCGCCGCAGATAACCGTCCCGCTCGGTTGCACGTTCAATGCCATACCGCGGAAACCGGTACGGGACATCGATCCGCATGCCATCGTGTATTTCGGCGCGCTCAGGGAGGAGCACGGTCCGGGGCTGATTCTCGATGCTCTCCCGTCGGTGCTCGAACGGTTTCCCGATACGACCGTCGTGTTTGCCGGGGACGGCGAACTGAGGGGGATGCTCGAAAAGCGGGCGAAGGAGAACGGGATAGAAGCCCATGTCCGTTTTACCGGTTTTCTCAGGTCGGACGGGGATATTTACGACGTTCTCACGGGCTGCGGGCTGGCGCTCGCGACTTATCCCCCCGGGGATGACACGTATAAGAAATATGCCGATCCCGGGAAGGTGAAAATATATCTCGGCTGCGGGCTTCCGGTACTCATCACCGATGTCCCTTCGGTCGCGCGCGAGATAGAATCGAAGGGAGCCGGGGTCATAGTCAGGCACGATCCCGAAGACCTGGCGAGGGCCATCAGCGGGATATTCGCCGACAGGGACGGTTATGAACGCATGAGGGAACGTGCCGTGGAGATGGCGGCAGAATACGACTGGGACGCCATTTGGGAGCGGACATTTGCGGCGCTCGATTTCAAGACCAGATGAGAGAGGCGGGGTATGAACGAAAATCCGTTGAAACTATCCGTCGTGGTGCCTGTCTATAACGAGCGCGAGAGCCTCGAAGAGCTTTACGGCGAGATCAAAAAGGCTTTCGATACCATGCACGAGACGGGCGAGATCATCTTTGTCGATGATGGTTCGAGAGACGGCTCATACGATGTGCTCACGCAGCTCCGGGAAAAGGATGTGCAGGTCAGGGTGATCCGTTTTCTGACGAATTACGGCAAGGCTGCCGCGCTCCGTGCCGGATTCGAAGCGGCGGGAGGCTCGTATGTTGTCACCATGGACGCAGACCTCCAGGACGATCCCGCAGAAATACCCGCCCTCATCGGGGCGCTCGAGGGCGGTCTCGACATGGTTTCGGGCTGGAAAAAGAAGCGTCATGATCCGCTGTCAAAAACGATACCATCGAAATTCTTCAACGCCATTGTCCGGTTTTTCAGCGGGCTGAACCTGCACGATTTCAACTGCGGTCTCAAGGCGTACCGGAGGGATGTGATCAAGTCACTTACGCTCTACGGCGATCTTCACCGCTACATCCCCGTGAGCGCGAACTTTAACGGCTTCAGGGTCGGAGAGATCGTGATACACCACCGACCGAGAAAGTACGGCAGCTCGAAATACGGCTCGAAACGGCTCATTTCGGGATTTCTCGATCTCCTTACGGTTATTCTGCTGACCCGGTATACCTCGAAGCCGCTCCATTTCTTCGGTTCTGCCGGGCTGGTGTTCTGCTTTCTGGGCGGCCTTGTGAATCTCTACATCGTGAAGCTCTGGATTGACAGCGGATTTCGCAATATTCAGGGACATCAGCCGCTCCTGGTTGGCGGCGTGTTTCTTTTCCTGCTGGGAATCCAGTTTATTTCGACCGGTCTCCTGGCGGAACTCATAACCCACAGCAGGATGGAAAAGGCGGGAACCTTCCGCGTCGATTCCACACCCACTCCATGAAAATCTGTGTGCTGACACATACTTATCCGCGTTTTACCGGCGACATCAATGCCCCATTTGTCGAACAGCTCATGGAGCATATTGCGCGGCGGGGGAACGATGTGTCCGTGCTTACGGCGTATGATCCGGCATGGAACCGTCAGCCCGGCGACCATACGGTCGATCTCCGGACATACCGCTATGTCTGGCCCGACAGTCTCCATATTCTCGGCTATTCGCGGACTATCGAGGGGAATGTGCGGTTCAGAAAACGGGTGATGGCGCTGTCGCCGCTCCTCTTTCTCGCGGCAAATAGGACATTTAAACGTCTTGTTCTCGAAAAGAAACCGGATATTCTCCATGCCCACTGGATTCTCCCCAACGGTTATATCGCGGCCCGTGTTTCGAGGGCGACCGGAGTGCCGCTCATTATCCAGCTCCACGGCTCCGATGTCTTCACCGCCGAAAAAAACGCCCTTTTCCGGAGCATGGCGCGATTCGCGGCTTCGCAGGCGACGTACATATTTTCACCGAGCCCCGACCTCACTGCACGGCTCCGCGCCATCGGAATCGATACACGTAAATGCGGTCTTGTACCCAACACCGTGGAATCGGATTTTTCCGCAAATGTAACCGGAGCGGATGTCCACCGGCTTCGCGGCAGGCTGGGGATTCCACCGAACAACCGTATTGTCCTCGCAATGGGGCGGATGGTTCATGTCAAGGGATTCACCTACCTTCTCGATGCCTTCCGCACGATTGCAGCCGGGCATGAACATGTGACGCTCGTTCTGGCAGGCGGGGGAGTACTTTTCGATGAAATGAAGGAATACGCCGCCCGTCTCGGTCTCGAAAACCGTGTCGTCATGCCAGGCGCGGTCATGCGGGACGAGGGTCCCGTTTATTTCAGAATGGCCGATCTCCTTGTTGTGCCGTCGATACGGCATGAGAGCGGGGCGGTGGACGGTCTCCCCGTCGTGGTACCAGAAGCGATGGCGGCGGGACTTCCGATAGTCGCCTCGAACGTGGGAGGCATCCCCGTTCTGGTCAGGGACGGAATAACCGGTATACTGGTCAGTGAACGCGATACGGCTGCTCTCGCGGAGGCGATCGGCCGTCTCATCGGAAATGACGAGCTCCGCAATACTCTTGGCAGCCGGTCGCGGCGTGTGATCGAGCGGAGTGTCAATTACGATACGGTCGCGGAGTATATGACCTCCGTCTATGAAGCAATTGCGGTGAAGCGGACTCCGCCGGAAGCTGTTCCGCCGTTTCCGATAATCATGGAATGATGCAGTACGGGTGCTTTTTTTTCGCTGACATGACAGGA
>JAJFUH010000203.1 GCA_021372535.1 bacterium | reverse complement strand
ACGGGACATTGAAATGGAAATACCAGTTTGAGGGTTCTATCCAGTCCTCGCCCGTGATAGGCTCCGACGGCACAATTTATGTGGGGTCGACTAAAGATCTATGTCTCTATGCTTTCGCTCTGGAAACCTCCGGAACCAGGATTTTAACCATCATATCCCCCAACGGCGGCGAAAAACTCGCAGCGAACAAAACCTTTGCCATCATCTGGGAAGCCTCGAACGTCAAACTGATTACCATCGAGTACTCGGTGAATAACGGGCAGAACTGGATGGGGGTTGCTACACAGGTCAATGCGGAGGCGGGTAAATACGACTGGATGGTGCCCGAGACGCTTTCCGACAACTGCCTCGTCCGGCTCATCAACGAGGCCGATACCTCGATGATTGCACGGAGTTCCGCCGTTTTTGAGATACTGCTGCCCACCGCTGGCATCGATCCGGATGCTTCGTCCGCATACACGGACCCCCCGGATTTATACGCCGGTGAAAAAACCACCGTGGTAATTACCCTGAACGATAAGGACGGTAATCCGGTACTGGGCATACCTGTTACCGATATCGTGGTAAAAGTGTTGGGAAGCAACGGCACTGCGGAAAAGGTAGACCTGAGCTTTGACAAAGCCCAATCCGACGCGACCGGTATCATCGGGGTTACCTTTTCGAGCACGGTTCCCGGTATAAAAGAGATTGTGGTGACAGTCAGGGGCATCGAGCTTACGACGCGTCCCTCAGTGGAGTTTTACGAGCCGTTTATCACTGTCTGGTATCCAAACGAATTCGAAGAATGGCAGGCGGGAGGCGAGTACGACATATGGTGGGAATCAGGCGGCGTGAAGAGCGTCGATATATGGTTCACTCCCGACAGCGGCATACATTGGAACGTCATTGCCGAGAATGTCGATGCGAGCCTCGGATACTTCACATGGTCGATTCCGGCCAATCTCGATGTTCCCCAGTGCTATATTTCGGTTGGCGACTCCGGTAATGATCAGCTCTACGACAACAGCGATCAGGCAATCGCAATCGTTCCTTCTGGCCAGGAAGCCATGATCTCGCTCAGCTCACCCCAGGGAGGGGAAAACTGGGCTGCCGGCTCCAGTCATGTTATCAGGTGGAATTCATCCGGAGTCTCGAATGTCAAGCTCGAATACACAACCGATAACGGAACAAACTGGACTGTAATTATTGCCAGCTTACCGGCAAGCGCAGGGACTTATGCGTGGACGGTGCCCGACACGCCCTCGGCACAATGCCTTGTGAGAGTGAGCGATGCGGAGAATGCGGATCAGAATGATGCGAGCAATGCGCCATTTACCATTTTCAGGGTGACGGGAGAGAAGAGCATCGAGCTTGTTTCACCGGTCGGCGGTGAGCTCTGGGAAGCCGGAAAAATATATCCTATCGTATGGAATGCGGTCAACGTAACTGAGGTCAGTATTGTCTATTCGATAAATCTGGGTGAAACATGGGATATTGTCAAGCTCAGGGCTGATGCCAATACCGGCTCATTCAAATGGCTGATTCCCGACACTGTCGAATCCGATAAATGCCTTATCTTTGTGGCGGATTCCGACAGCACCGAGATCGGCGCGATGAATCAACAGCCCTTCACGATATTCAAGGGCGGTCAGGCGCCAGTGGTTCAGGTTCTCGCGCCCAACGGCGGCGAGACTGTCTCGGCCGATCAGCCGTATGAAGTACGGTGGAATGCGGTGAATGTTTCCAGGGTTCGGATCGACTTTTCACCGAACAACGGCCAGACATGGACAATGCTCGCCAATGATATCGCCGCCGATACGGGCAGACATACCATTAATTTTCCTTTTAACAGATCGAATGAATGTCTTATTAAGGTTTCCAGTATGACCGACGACACGATTACGGATAAAAGCGACGGCTTCTTTACACTGACATTCGTGTCATCGATAACGGTTGAAGCCCCGGCGGCCGGTGATAAATGGACTGTCAGGTCAGAACAGCCCATACGGTGGACTTTAAAGGGAATCAAGAATGTCGCGATCGACTATTCAACCGATGGCGGAACCACCTGGAAAGAGATCGTGACCGATATCGATGCAACCCTGAAAGTATACCGCTGGACAATCCCGAGCGATGTATCCGGTACATGTAAAGTGAGAATCAGCGACACCTCCGCCAGGGATATCACCGCCGTTTCCGGGGTATTCTCCATCGTTGCGGGTAATTTTATTAGTGTCACTTCACCCTCGGCGGGTCAGACATGGTCTTCGGGCGCCCAGTACGAGATCAACTGGAAATTCGAGGGAATATCGAAAATAAAGATCGAGCTCTCGACCGATGGCGGTAATACATGGCAGGAAATTGCGGCGAGTGTTTCGGCATCGGACGGGTATTACGTGTGGAAGGTTCCTGAAGCGGAGTCGGCTGACTGTTTGATCAGGCTATCCGACACATCAAATTCGGCTCTCTCCGCCCAGAGCGACCTTTTCACCATAGTCAAACCGGTGATTCAGATAACGCACAGTCCGATTGCTGAAGCGGAAGAGAACAGGGAGCTTACCTTTACGGCTCAGGTGACGAGCAATACGGAAATCAAAGAGGTAATGCTCTATTATGACGAGACGGGAGACCGTGTGTTCAGCAGTCATCTTGCAATGACTTCATCGGGTAACAATAATGCGTTTTCGGTAACCATGACCGAGGGAATTTTCACAGCACTCGGAATGGAGTATTACATCACCGCCAGGGACGCCGAAGACAAGGAAACAAGAACGCCGGCCGGCGAGGGATTCTATTCGATAACGGCAGTGGTGAAAGACATTAAGACCGAGAATCCGGTCACGGGCGGAAGTGTCCAGACTGCCTATCGCATGGTTTCCATCCCGCTCGAGCTCGTGAAAACATCTATTGTCGACCAGCTTTCCGGAAAACTGCCGAAGGGAGAAACAGGGGTTGACTGGCGCATTTACCGGTATCAGCCGGGCAGCGAAACGCCACAGGAATATCCCAATACCGAGGGATTTGCTCCGGGAAGGGCGTTCTGGGTAATAGCAAAAGAAAAATACGAACTCGAATCGCCCGCGGGGAAAACGGTTACCACGGCAGAACCGTTCAAAATCGAGCTGAAATCCGGCTGGAACGATATTGCCAATCCCTGGATGTTCGATATATCGTGGAGCAATATCGAGAATCCCTCCGGAGCGGAGCTCAGCGTTCTTTATACATATGAAGGCCATTGGACTGATCCGACCAAGCCTCCCACGGTCATGGAACCGTGGAAAGGATACTCGGTCAAGAACCTTTCCAACCGTACGGTCATTATCAGGCTCCAGCCCACGCGCCAGTCTGCCGGAAAAGCCGTGGTCGATGCAAATCCGTCCGACTGGGTGCTCTCAATCGCTGCAGCGGCAGGGCAGGCTGTCGATTCCGCCAATCACCTCGGAGTCAGGCAGGACGCTTCGGCCGGATGGGATCGTTACGACCATGTCGAGCCGCCGGCGGTCGGTGAATATGTCTCCGTTCTGTTCCCGCACAGGGACTGGCTCCAGTATCCGAGCGACTATACTGTCGATTTCCGGCCCCCGGGCGAGACGGTCATGTGGGATTTTGATGTGAAAACCAATATCTCCCGCGAGCGTGTGTCGGTCAGGCTTGAGGGTGTCGATACGCTTCCCGAAGGCTGTACGATAGCCATCACCGACCGTGACAGCGGTAAGCCGGTTGCCCTGAACGGCGATTCGTTCGAGTTCTTGTCGGAGAAGGGTATCACGGCACATCATTATACCCTTACGGTTGCATCCGGTGTCCGGCAGGAACGTCAGGATACGGCTATTCAGCCCGAACGGTATGTGACCGCGACCTGTTATCCCAACCCGTTCAATCCGCAGACGACAATCAGGTATACGCTTTCGACTGCCGGTCGCGTGCATATCACCATATTCAATTCCGTGGGACAGCGGGTGCGTGATTATGATATGGGCTTTATGGGGCCGGGCGTTCACGAGCTCGTTTTTGATACCGCCGGTCTCACATCGGGGATATACCTGTACCGTGTCGATTCAGGCTATGCATCGGTTACGGAAAAGATGCTGTTCATGAAGTAGACGATACCGTTGCAGGCCTTTATCCTGAAAAAAACAGGCAGGCAGCGGTCATGGAGAAATGCAAATTAAAAGGGTTTTCATATGTACGACACAAGAGGTGAAGACGAATGAAACACCTGGTGCTTCTCAGTATGGTGTTCTCCCTTGTATTATTGAACGCGGTTTCTGCCTCGGGACAGGATGAGGGACGGCTCAATGTGGGAGATACCATACCCGGTTTTTTCCTGAGAGACCTCAACGGCGAGTCGTTTTTCCTTAACGATCACCTCGGTGAGGGTGCAAAAGTGAAATGCAATGGGATTCTGATCAGTTTCTGCGCTTCATGGTGCAAACCATGCAGGAAGGAAATCCCCGAGCTGGAAAAAATTCATAAGAAATATAAGGACAAGGGAATCATGGTTTTTCTTGTGAATGTAGGCGACAGCAGAGAAAAGGCCGGAGCGTTTGCCGCCGAGATCGGTGGCAGCATACCGATGCTTCTTGACCGCTATCAGAAGACCCATGAAATTGTCGGAAGGCCCGGTCTGCCGCATACTCTTCTGATCGATAACATGGGAAAAGTTAAATTCGTCAATACTGGTTTTGCCGAGAAAACAGCCGATGAGATTATTACCAAACTGGAGCAGGAAATTGTGGTTCTTACCGGTTCTGGCACCGGTACTTCTACTCCAAAATGAATCAGCGTTGCCAGCCGAACGGCAGGAGTCGGTTGTCAGGATACTGTTCACGAATAATTCGAACGGCAAGCTCGAGAACTGTCACTGCCGTAACGACTATACGGGAGGGCTTGCGGAACGTGTCGGATATCTCCGGACATACCGCAAGGAGCACCCGGACATCCTGCTTCTGGATTCGGGTGGTTACCTCGGGCTTTCCGCCGTTGAAAAAAAAGGGCCAATTGTTTTCAAGCTCATGAACATCATGAACTACGATGGATGGGGTATCGGAGACCAGGAGCTGTACGGCGGTTTTAAACAGTTCATGTCGCTTTTCGGGGAATACACCGACCGCATTATCAATGCATCGCTTGTGGACGGGGAAGGTAAACCGGTTTTCCGGGAATACCGGATTTTTACGGTCGGGGATGTGCGGATCGGGGTTACCGGGCTTTTTTCCGCCGATACTTTCAGGTTTTTCCCCGATACGAGCCGTGATTTTACCATTGAGAGTCCCGATGTGATTCTGGGTCGCCTCCTGCCTGCGCTCAGGGATTCATGCGATTATATCGTCGTGCTTTCGCAGATGGGGAAAAACGGAGATGTCGCGCTCGCTGAAAAATGGCCTGATATCGATCTTATCATCGGGGGGCATTCCCAGACGCTTCTGACCGAGGCGATAACGGTTTCAGGGTGCCGCATAGTTCAGGCCGGGAAAGGCGGTGGACGGATCGGCGAAGTAGTCATACGATTCGATAAAAGCGGTAAAGTGATGGAATTCAATTATAGATTGATAGAACTTGACGAAACGTATACCATTCCGGATGATATGCGGCCTGTCGTCAAACAAACGCTCCAGTGAGAGGAGGGTGACCTGATTATGATTAAACGGGTATTGACGCTCTATCTGTCATGCTACCTGATAATAGGAGGTGTCATTTCGGTAAAAAACGCGGGGGCTCAGGCGCAGAAAACCTATACAATCGCCGCGCTCGATCTTGAAGGGAACGGTGTCTCCCAGAGTGAAGCGAAGGGTCTGTCGGATAAACTGCGCTCCCATATTTCCGGGATCATGCAGCAGGGTGTAAACCTGAAGGCAAAATATGATCTCATCGAGCGGACGCAGATGGATAAGATTCTCGACCAGTTTGCCATTCAGAACGTCGGCTGCGTATCCGATTCGTGCGCTGTCGAATTCGGTAAAATGCTGCAGGTAGACCGGATTGTGATAGGTTCTGTAAATCTTATCGGTCAGACCTATTCCGTTACGGCACGGATCATCGATATCGAGACGGGGAAGACGATCGGCTCTACGGAACGGTCGCTCAGAGGCTCCATAGACGATGTTTTGACCATGGTTATACCCGAGGTCGGGAATAATCTGTTCCTCATCCCCCAGAAGAAATCGAGAACAAAGCTTTACATTCTGGCCGGTGTCGTCGTTCTGGGAGCCGGAGCCGGAGCTGCCATGATGGGAGGCGGAGGCGGAGGCGGCGGCGAGACGAAAGTCGAATATCTGCCCGGACCCCCGAGCAGGCCGTGACAATGATTGTATTCAGAGTGAATGACAGGCAATAAGGTGCAGTTCATGTTTCTTAACCGTTATCACAAGGAGTGTGCCATGTACGGTATCAGGAAGTATTGCGGTTTTCTGGCGTTAATCGTTCTCGTTGCTCTTATGATCGGGGCCTGCGGTTCAAAAGGTGTAAGCAAAGGTGATGTTCCCGACTGGTACCTTAATCCTCCCAAGTCCGCCGACAGGATTTACGGTGTGGGTGCATCCGAGCAGATGGCCTCAATTCAGCTTGCCAAACAGGCTGCGGATAACCTTGCACGGGCGGCAATCGGCAATGTGGTCCAGTCCGATATCGCAACCATGATGAGAAACTACCTCCAGCAGAGCGGCACCATGGAAGCGGCCCGCGCGCTCCAGTTTACCGAGTCGGTGACCAAGGTTGTGTCGAATGTATCGCTGAGCGGCGCGGTAATATCGAAGAGCGAGATCATCAACAAACGGTGCTTCTCGCTTGCTGAGATTTCCAAGGACTCGATCAACCAGGCGCTCCTCAACGCCGTACGGGATGCCGCGGCTGAGTATACCGAACTCAAGGCACAGAAAGCGTTCGACGATTTGAATAATGAGATTAAAAGCGGAAATATTACCAAATAACGGGTGGTTTTGATCCCTGAGTTTTTATGATATAAAAAAGCCCTGCCGGTGTTGTGTTTTCATGCGGCAGGGCTCTTTTTTTGCGCGAGTAATATGAAAACGGGCTGAACACATCTATGAATGGGCGTTTAACGCCAGCAATTCACGATATAGTGAGGCGTCAAAAATCACCCGTATAATTTTACGCCGACCTTGCCCGCGATTTTCTCGATATATGCCCGCGCCTCGGGATACTCGTTATCCTCGATATGTTCGGGTTCGAGCGCACGGGGCCATTTGAGGCGGCTCATGCAGACAAGGTATGTTTCGTAATCGAGTACCCCTTTTCCGGGGCAGACCTCCTGTACATGAACTGTCTGTTTGTCCGGCCAGATAAAGGTATCCTTGGCATGACATCCCATGATATCCTCGCCGAGAAGATCGAAACACTCGTGGATAAGCTCCGTCGTATGGTAATACCGCTCCAGACTCATCATATTGACCGGATCGAGGTTCACCTTGAGACGGTCGCTGCCGACATCCTCCATGAGACGTTTATGCGCCAGAGGGCAGTCGATGATACTGGTTACCTGCGCCTCCATGCCGATGGCCGCTTTCATTCCCGCGGTATCGCTCAGTACCTGTTTGACGCTGTTGACCAGGAGCTTCCATGTTTCAATCGTCCAGTTGTCCGGGTGAACGTTGATGAAATTGGCGGAGTCACGGCTTCCGGCGACGGTGCCGACCATGGGGCAGTTGACGCTCTCCGCCACCTCGATGCAGTGGGCGAGACGCGTGAGATTTTCCCTGAGCTGATTCGAGTCCGGAGTGACCAGATTCGTGTACCCGCCGACCTCGTAGATTATTACATCGTATTTTTTGCAAGCGGCAACAACCTCGGCCCGCTCGGCGGTGGTCATCGAGTTCCACGGCTCTCCCACATTGCCTCCGGTGTGACGGGCGCCTTTGACTGCGGTGAAGCCTTCCGTGCGCCGTCGTTTAATCATTTCTTCGGGGCTTTCGCCGTTCTGCCGCCTGATGTTTATCGCCTGACGTACCGGGGTAGGTCCCGGCGTGAGGTCGCGCTTGACCGATTCATCCGGCCCGGGCGCCCATGCAAAAGCGGATTGTGGACCTGATGACCGTACCAGTGTCCCTGCCGCTGTCAATCCGGACCCGAGCAGCGTTCTTCGTGTAACAGTTCGTGACATGAATTATCTCCCTTTAGGTGCATATTCCGTGCTGATTCCGGGAACGCTTCGATTATGGTTTGATCATCAGAGAATCGTCACACCAACCTTCGCGGCAACTTTTCTGATATATGCGGCAGCCTCGATCAGTTCTTCAGCCGGCACATGTTCCGGCAGGAGGGTGCGGGGCCACTGCATCCTGCTCAGTCTTACAAGGTAGGTCTCGTAATCCATGACGCCTCTTCCCGAACAGACTTCCTGAACATGAACTGTCTGTTTGTCCGGCCAGATGAGGGTATCCTTGGCGTGGCAGCCCAGGATGCTTTCGCCTAAGAGATCGAAGCACTGGTTCAGGAGTTCCGTGGTATGGTAATATGTGGCGAGCGATACCATGTTGACCGGGTCGAGGTTCACCGTACACCGCGGATCGCCTACATCATCGATGAGACGTTTGTGTGCCAGAGGGCCGTCGATGTTGGTAGTGACCTGAGCTTCCATGCCGATACCGGCTTTCATTCCCGCGGTATCCCTGAGCACCTGCTTCATGCTGTCGACAAGCACCTTCCATGTTTCAATTGTCCAGTTGCCGGGATTGACATTGAAGAAATCCTTGGGGTCGAGGCTTCCCGAGATGGTTCCGACCATGGGACAGCCCACTTTATCGGCGGCTTCGATGCACATGGCAAGATGCTGAAGATTCTTCTGGCGGGTCGCTTCATCGGGATGAAGCATATTCGTATAGCCGCCGACCTCGAATATAGCAACATCGTATTTTTTCAGCGCATCACGGAGTTCCTGCAATTCGGAATCTTTCATCGTATTCCATGGTTCCGGATTGGTTACAGCCCCGGCGTAACCGGAATCTCTCAGTTTTTTCACCATTTCGGTCAGGCTCTCTTTTTTATTCGGGTACAGGTAGCCGCCGAGACGGATCGGAGTAGAGCCGGGAGTGAGATTGCGAACGAGGTTTTTATCTGGGCCGGGATTCCAGAACGGTTCCCGTCCGGGTCCTTTTTCGACAGCCTGCTGTGCTGGCGGAGTTACTACCTGTTCCTGTTTTCCTTTACCGCAGGATGATCCCAGGACCATTCCGGCGGATGCGGCTCCGGTAATGATTGCCTGACGTCGCGAGATACGGTGTGACATTTTCTTTCCCTCCGGTGTATGAAAAATAGTACGTGTGTGGTGATCAAAATCCATCTATTCTTTTATTAACCTGTTAACAGTTTCGGCGAAATCACAGTTTTCATCATCGTGCGCATGTACTCAGGAATTTACCGCCTCAAACATCGCGACAATATTTTCGGGTGGAACATTTGCTTGAATGTTATGAACCTGCTGAAAAACAAAACCGCCATTATTCCCGAAGAGGGCACACTGTTCCCGCACATGTTTACTGATCGAATCCGGCGTTCCGTCCGGTAAAATACTCCGGGTATCGCACCCGCCGCCCCAGAAGACGAGGTCTTTACCGAAATCTCGCCTGAGCCCGTCGAGCTCCATACCGGTGCAGGTTATCTGGACGGGATTCACCGCATCGAGACCGGCTTCGATGAGGTCGGGTATAAGCTCGCGAATGCCCCCGCAGCTGTGAAGGTTTACCTTGACATCCGCAAGCTCCTTTGCACGGTTCCACAGGAAAGCGTGGCGGGGTTTGAAAAACTCGCGGTACATCCGGGGTGAAATCAGGGGGCCTGTCTGCATGCCCAGGTCATCGCCAAACACGATGATGTCGATATATTCCCCGACCGCACCGAGAAACCGTTCGAGCGCGGCGAGGTGAATTTCCATGAGTTTGTCGAGAAAACGATGTGCCTTCAGCGGTTCCGAGGCAAGCAGCATGAAAAAATTGTCGTTGCGGTACATGGACTGGCCGAATTCGAAGAGATTGCCGCCAAAAATTCCGAGAATGGCCCTGGCCGTCCTTTCACGAAGCCGTTTCGCTCCCGATGCAAGCGTGCGTGCGCCGTTGGGACCCTCGGCAAGCGGGCCGGGAATACCCGATCCTGCCGGTCCTCTCAGTGACAATACATCGGAAAGTGTTTCGGGATCGCCATTTTCGGCAAAAGGGTAGTACGTTTGTTCGAAATAGAGTGCGCCATCCGGCATTCGTGAAATAACCCGGCGGTTACGGTCACGCATGACCCATTCCCCATCAGCGCGTTCGGGCAGAGACCACTCCGGCATCCTGCATGGTGTACCATCAGGGAGCACCCAGTCGGCCCAGCAGTATTCATCATGCGCAAATCCCCGTCCGAGTTCGATGGTGTCAACTCCGAAACGGTCGAGCATATCCTCATCGACTATGGCAAGCTGCTGCCCGGGATCGTGAACGCGGATGGGTTTATCCGGAAGACCGAGATACTTCCTCAGCCTGGCGTAAGCTATGGCGCTGATACCCGATGAGAGATGGCCCGCGAAGTCCACTGGAATGCGGTCGGTTTCTCTATGGTTCAGCGCCGCCATAATCCGTTCTCTCGATGTCACCGGAGACTCCTCTACCTGCGAATAATCACTCACTCACCGCGTCGAACATGGCAGCGATATTTTCAGGGGGTACATTTGCCATGATGTTGTGGACCTGCTGGAAGACGAACCCGCCGCCTTTTCTCCCGACTGCAATCTGACCGCGGACATGTCCGGCAACCGCTTCGGGTGTATCATCGGGAAGCACGTGCCCGGTATCGCATCCGCCGCCCCAGAGCACGAGGTCTCTCCCGAATTCTTTTTTCAGCTCGTCAAGGTTCATCCCCCGGCAGTTGATCTGGACGGGATTAACTGCATCGAGACCCGCCTCGATGAGGTCGGGAATAAGCTCGCGAATGCCGCCGCAGCTGTGAAGGTTGACTTTGACATCGGCAAGCTCCTTCGCCCGGTTCCACAGAATTTTATGCCGGGGTTTGAAAAATTCGCGGTACATCTGCGGTGAAATCTGCGGCCCGGTCTGCATCCCGAGATCGTCCCCGAACACGATGATGTCGATGTATTTTCCGACCGTGCCGAGGAAGTTTTCAAGATTCGCGAGATGGATTTCCACCATACGGTCGAGGAAATCATGGGCTTTTTTCGGTTCACCGGCGAGCAGCATGAAAAAGTTATCGTTCCGGTACATGAACTGACCGAACTCGAGGAGGTTGCCGCCGAACAGCCCGAGGATGGCCTTGTCGGTTTTCTCACGGAGACGCCGAGCGCCTTCTGCCAGCATCTTAAGCCCTTCCGGCCCCTCCGCTTCGGGACCCGGAGGAGAAGCTATCGCCGCCCACATGCTCTCCGACCACAGACCGGGCATGGCATCGAGATCGGCTTCACCCTCCGCGAACGGCCAGTATGTCTGTTCGAAATAGAGTGCGCCATCAGGCATCTGGGCGATAATCCTTCCGGTCTTCCGAGACCGGATGACCCATCTGTTCCCGTCACGCTCGGGAAGTGCCCATACCGGCATCCGGCACGGGGTCCCGTCCGGAAGAACCCAGTCAGCCCATGCCTTGTCATCGAGGGCGAATCCCCGTCCCAGCTCGATGGTATCCACCCTGAAGCGGTCGAGAACATCATCATCGACAATCGCGAGCTGCTGAACGGGATCATAGATACGAACCGGCCGTTGTTCGAGCCCGAGATATTTCCTGAGCCTGTGGTACGCGATACCGGATATGCCGGACGACCTGTGCCCGGAACAGTCGATCGGCACCCGGTCAGGTTCATGGTGGTTCAGCGCGGCGAGAACACGTTCTCTCGATGTCATAATGGTTCTCCTCAATATAAAACAGTATTGCCTGCTCTCTTGACAGTCAAAACATGATGAAACACATGACTGCTTTTTATTTGAACAGTTTCTGGGCGATCTCATACAGGTAGTTCCGCCAGACCCACCATTCGTGTCTCCCTTCGGAAATATACGCTGTATGTTTGATATTCTTCTGCTTGAGAAGCTCGATAAATTCAATGTTACTCTTATAGAGAAAATCGTCCTTCCCGCAGCCGATCCAGAGCATTTTTATTTTTGCGTTGAGGTTTGCGGGATCGTTCAGGAATTTACCGTGAAAATCAGTATAAACAGCGGAGCTGAACGCCCCGATCCATGCGAACGTGTCGGGGTTATGGAGACCGAAGTACAACGTCTGCCCTCCACCCATGGACAATCCGGCGATTGCACGGTGCCCGGGGTCTTTATACACACGGTATTCCTGTTCGATACGCGGGATAAGCTCGTTGATAAGGTACGGTTCATAACGCGGCTCAACCCGTGAGAACCAGTCCTTCCAGTCGCCCTCACCATCACCCGGAAGCGGCGGTGCATAACCGAACGGCATCACGATGATCATGGGCACGGCTTTGCCTTCCGCAATCAGGTTATCGAGGATGAACTGCGCCTGGCCGGATACTGTCCAGCCGTTTTCCAGATCACTGTAGCCGTGGAGAAGAAAAAGCACCGGAAATGTCTTCTTTCCGCTCTGTTCGTACCCGGGAGGAGTGTAGACATAATAGCCGCGGTTGTCGTTCAGCAAAGAGGAATGATGCCGGTGATAGTGGAGAAGCCCGTGGGGAACCGGCTGCTCCTCCCAGAACGCGGGCTTGTCCCCGGGATAAAAAAGAAGGCTCGATGTGGGGAAATAATTCGCATGGAAAAAAGGATTAGTCGGGTCGATCATCCGAACCCCGTTGACGAGAAAGCTATACGGATAGATATCAGGTTTTGCGGGGCCGAGCGTTATGCTCCAGACACCGTTGTTTCCTTTCGTCATCGGCTGTGATTTGTCGAGAAAACCGATGCTGATGCTCACGCTGTCCGCTTCCGGTGCCTGGAGACGGAAGGTAATGGTACGGTCTGCATTGATGACGGGCGAGAGAGCTTTGTCTTTCAACTGGGCTTGTACGATCTGCGGGCTGACCACTACTGAAACGAACAGAAACGCTGTTAAACAGAACTTCTTTAAACTGTTCATAGTGCTGCTCCGTGTTTTAGAAATTGAGGGGAACTCTATATTATTAGTTATTTGATTGCCATGTTCCGATGACAGATGTATTTTTAGAGCCCATTGTATCATGATTAAAGCTCTATATTATCTTTTTACCGGTATAAAAACAAGGAATATTTAAAAAAGTCCGGTTCCATCCATTGGTTTTATACAACCTTCAGGCAAAAAATGATATTCCATGCACCATAAACGTTTTTATATTATTTTGTAGAGGAATCGATAAAGATCGATCCGGTGATTTTTGAAGAAAGGTACTCCATGACCTCCAGGGAGCGTTTTCTTGCTGTGCTCGACGGCCGTATACCCGACAGGCTTCCGGTGACCACCCACCATGTGATGCCGTATTTTCTCGATACGTATATGGACGGGGCGTCGAACGAGGAATTTTTCGACCGTTTCGGTCTCGATCCCATCCAATGGGTGGTTGCGCACAAGCCGGATACGGCGAGAGGGGATTTCCGAGACCCCCGTCAGGGAGCGATCGGATTCCTCGAGGCCGGGCGGGTCGCATCGGATACATGGCATGTCGAGGTCGAGGAGATTCATGGCTGCGAATACCCGACTCTCCGGTACAATTTCATCACCCCGAAGAAGACCCTGAGCATGGTGCTTCAGAGCAACAAATACACCTCATGGGTTACCGAGCGCCTCATCAAGGAAAAAAGCGATATCGATTTTCTCGGTGAATACATGACCTCCCCTCTCTGTGATGTGGAAGCGGTGAACAGTCAAGCCGAAAACCGTGGTGAACGGGGCATTGTTCGAGGTCATATATGCTGCTTCGATGTATTCGGCCAGCCGGGAACCTGGCAGGATGCCGCCTGTCTCTATGGCATCGAGAACCTTATTATGGCCACTTTCGACGATCCCGGCTGGGTACATGCCCTGCTCGGAATTCTCAGGGACCGTAAGAAGATATTCGTCCAGTCCCTGAAGGGCGCGCGGTACGATATCCTCGAATTAGGCGGCGGAGATGCCTCGACGACGGTGATTTCCCCGAACCTGTTCGAGCGGTTCGTCGCGCCCTACGATTCGGAGCTCATCGCCTGCGCGCATGAGGCAGATCAGCGTATCGTCTACCATACCTGCGGCGGGATGATGCCGATTCTCGAACAGATCGCCGATATGAACCCCGATGCCATGGAGACGTTCACACCGCCGGGTATGGGTGGCGATGTCGACCTCCGGGAGGCAAAACGCCGTATCGGTAGCCGTGTCTGCATGATCGGCGGGTTCGACCAGTTCCATTTCTTTACCGGATGCACTCCCGGAGAGACGAGAAGCGAGGTGCGGCGGTGCTTCGAGGCCGCAGGCGGGGGCGGAGGCTACATTCTCTCGTCCTCCGACCACTTTTTTGACGCCGATATCGAGCTCATCGAAGCATTCGCCGACGAGGCAAGGAAGTGTATGTATGAGTGAGATATGACGTATTATAATAATACATGCCCGGGAATGAATACCCGGTCAATTATCGAGAAGCGTCTCCGGCATTCCCCCGTACTGTTCCGGAACGGTTGTTTGCGTGACTACCACAAACCGTTTACTCTTCATTTATACCGAAATTTCACCGAGATCGGTTGTCTCCGAAGCCCATTCCTCGAGAAATCTGTAATGGTCGGGCAGCCATGCCTTTGCGCTGAGCCGGGCGACGTTTCTCACCTTCTCAAGAAGCTCGCGTTCCTCGGCGCTCATCTGCGGGCGGAGATAAGCATCGACATTAAGGTAGAGGTGGTCGAGGTTGTACATGCCGGTTACGGTCGCATCGGGCCTGACCGGAGAATTGATCACATACCGCAGCGCCGCCTGGTTGTAATTGAGCTCAGGGTGTTTTTTTATCGAATCGGCAACATGTCTCAGCGGCGGCTGGAGCGGATCCCCGGCAAACGCCTTCATGGTCATGACACCGATGCCTTTTTTCCGGAGTTTTTCCGGCAGAGGCTCGAAATCGGCCGACTTCCCCTCGACAGAGTGGCCGAGCCATGCCGTGTTATGGTAGTAATTGTACGGGAAGAGGACAAAATCCAACGGGAATGAGCTGAGTACACTGTCGAGATCGCTCAGGTAATGCACCGGAACGCCGACAGCACGGATTGCGCCCTTTTCCTTGAGCCGGAAGCACTTTTCCCAGTATTCCCAGCCCGGTTGGGACGGGTCATAGGCGTGGATGCGGACGAGATCGATGTGGTCGCGGCCGAAGAGCTTGAGATCGCGCTCGAATTCCTGCTCCAATGTGCGGTTTTCATACGGCAGCACCGCTATGGATATGACAACGTTTTTGATCATCGGCGCGAGGTGTTTACCCATCGGCTCGTACTGGTAACACTCATGTTCCTTGTCATAGACATCGAATAGGTTGATACCGCAGTCGTACGCTTCGCGAATGATCTGCTGACGTTCATCGAAGAACTTGACAATGTCGCTGCGCATGTGCGAGCCGAAGCCGAATTTCGATACCCTGATACCGGTCGTACCAAGCTCCCCCGCGGGAATACTCCCGCCTGATGGCCTGGGAACGGTGGCCTTGAACGAATAGTCCGAATATCGTATGTCATCCTTTTTGATCAGCATCGTCCGCGGTGCGCCTGAGCCGCAGCCGGCAAGACCTGCGCCGAGCGTTCCGGCGGCGGTTTTCAGGATAAAATCACGGCGTTTCATAGAGCAGTACTCCTATTTTTTTTGTTTATCGCGTTCCCAAAGAGGCCGTGTCAGGCGCGGATCTGTCCATGTATGTCCGATACGGTCTGCGATACCCTGTATATGGTCGTGTGCCTTTTTGACTTGACCATATTCCGAAATGTGTTCGAGCGAGAAAGTTTTCCATGGCTCGAGCTGTGTCGAAACACGGATGAGTGTTTCGTGATCAAGAAGGCCGGTTCCCATCGGAGCCTCATCGATATGGCAGACGAGAAGCTTATCCTGCACCATGACATCCTTGACATGAAACTCGCCGATACGGTCGCCAAGCGTGGCAACAGCGCACCTCATGAACCGCCCCGATTCGTAAACACGGTCGTAGGACATGTGATTGACAAAATCGAAAGTGATTCTGGCATAGGGTGAGTCGAGCCGGTCGACGAATTCCTTCATTCGCTCGATGCTGTTGACAATGGTCCACAGGGTAGTTTCGGGGCAGAGCATGACACCCGAATCCTCGGCGACAGGAACGAGCTCCCGTGTGTTATCGATAAGTCTGTCGAGAGCTTTCTGTGTATGATTGTCGGGATGATGCATCCAGATATCTTTGGGATGCAGGCTTCCGACCGAATACCTGAGCGCCGTACACTTGAGTTTCCCGGCGATTTTAAGCGCCTGAGCGATCTGACGCATATGTTCTTTTTCCTCGGTTTTGTCGGGCCGGACAGCGGAAGCTCCGATACCGTAAGGACCCGGCGTAAGCCCTGCGTCCGCAAGCACGTTCCGTGCATGATCGATATCCGCTTCCGAGGGTTCCTGATAACCGGCATTGACTCCGGCAACACGGAATCCTATATCATATATGAGCTTTGCTTCTTTCGGGTCCAATTTTCCCAGAGGACCGCCCAAACCATCGTTCCAGCAGAGTCTCATGAATTGTACCTTTCATCTGACAGTGATAATGAATTTCTTTTAATAGACATGATTAATAAAGTTATATAATTAGATATGATTGACAAAAATATTTTAATAGACATGATTAACATGATTTACATGATTTTTATTTAAATATATATTTTACATCTTGTTAATCTTGTAAATCCTGTCAAAAAAAAACATTCTGTTAATCCTATCCGTTATATTTTCTGAACTTTCGCTTTACTTTGACAGACGAACCGAAGTTTATAAGGAGACCATTATCTATTCCGGTGGCCGCGAGATAGTTTACGAGTTGTACTTCATGCTCTCTGGCCAGATTCTGGACTGCTTTCAACTCAATGATCACCTGTTTTTCCACAAAAAGGTCCGCAAAGAAGTCACCAATTACCTGTCCGTGATAATTCACGGTGATGGGGTACTGTTGATTGACATCCAGTCCGCTATTCTCAAGTTCGATCTTTAAAGCGTTTTCATACACTTTCTCAAGAAATCCCATCCCGAGCTCTTTATGAACCTTATACGCACAACCGATTATAAGCTCCGTTAATTCATTGATTTCCATTTACAACCTTTTTTATCAGATATGATTAACATGATTTACAGGATTTTTTCTTATTAAATATTTTACATCTTGTTAATCTTGTAAATCCTGTCAATAATAAAATTGCTTTTTTAAATTCCATCCATTTGAATGATCTGGATTTTTCTATTCAAAGAACTTGCATGATTAACAAAATTATTTGTTTAGACATGATTAACATGATTTACAGGATTTTTTCTTATTAAATGTTTTATCTTGTTAATCTTGTAAATCCTGTCAAAAAAATTCTAATCCTGTCAATCCTGTTCATACGCCGGCCCAGTTATCGAGCCATTTGTAATGTCCGGGAAGCAGCGCATGTGAGGTCCGGCTCGCGTACTGCCTGATATTGTTCAGGAGTTCCCGCTCCTCGTCGCTCATGGTCGGGTTGTAATAGGCTTCAACATTTTCGTAAAGGTTATAGAGGTTGTACATCCCGGTCAGTGTCGTTGCGGGTTTCACTCCCGAATTGATGACATAACGGAGCGCCGCCTTGGTGAAACTGATTTCCTTTTCACGGGCAACCTGCCGGGCGACTTCGATGAACGGCCTGACAAGATAATCGCCGGCAAATGGTTTCATGGTCATTACGCCGATGCCGTTCTCGCGGAGACGGGTCGGCAGGGGATCGAAATCATCCTCTTTTTCCTCGAACCAGCAGATGTTGTGATAAAAGTTGTACGGGAAGAGAATATAGTCGATGGGAACCTTCCCGACGAGCCAGTCGACATGCTCCATATCATGAATGGGCGCTCCGACAGCGCGGATATACCCTTTCTCCTTGAAGCGGAAAAGGGTTTCCCAGATCGGATCCTCGGGTTTACGGAGAATTCGTACGAGGTCGATGTGCTCACGGCCGAAAAGCCGCAGGTCGCGTTCAAGCTCCTGTTCGGGAGTCCGCCCGTCGAATGGCCGGAAGGATATGGATATGAGAATATCGTTCTTGAATGGGGCGATCTGTTTGCCGAACGGCTCGTACTGGTAGCTGCCGCCCGTTGATACCCCTTCTTCCTGATCGTAGACGTCAAATACGTTAACGCCGAGATCGTGCGCTTCGTGAATCATGTATTCACGCTGCTTGTCATAGGTTCTCATTTCCGCCCTGATGTGTGACCCGAATCCGAAGTTGGAAATCCTGATGCCCGTTTTGCCGAGTTCCGACATCGGCATTGAACCGCCTCCCGGACGCGGGTAGAAAGGAGCAAGTTCTTTCCAGAGTGGAATATTTTTCGGTTTACGGGCGCCGCAACCTGTTGCTCCGAGTGCACATGCCCCCATCACACTCCGTGTGATGAAATCGCGACGTTTCATTTATATTCTCCCTTTTCTCGTATGGTAAACAATTCATCTTTAATGACGGTGTTCTACTGAAAAAGCATGGAAGGTATATAAATAGTCCTATGAAAATAGAGTTTTATATGCTCCTTTTCAAGTAGTTTCTCTGGTTTTTGTCCGGCATTGTTGAAATCATCGTGCGAATTTCCCGTTAATTTCCGGAATAATATGTTCGACGTTTCGGCTGAATAAAGGTTTCTTGAGGCGTGTTTCGTGTCTGTAATGGCAGATAAAACGATATAACGGCACTGATTTGTTTGCAGATTATCAATTTTCATCTTGATTTTTCACGCCCCGTATCGTTTCATGTGATCCATGTATCAGGCTGGCTGAAAAATTGATGGTACTCAATACATGCAGTCATACCATAAGGAAAGGGGCGGTAACGTGGTAAAAAAAATGGTGATTGTGATGTTTGCGCTTGTTCTTGTGTCATTGACAAGTGCGTACGGGTTGTCGAGACCCGAAATTGAATTCAGGATATTCCAGTTTCCTCATGACCAGATTCCCCGTATCGACGGGAAAACCGATGACTGGGCTATCGTTCCTCCGGAATATACTTACGGTACCGGGATGCTTAATGATACCGAGGATGGCCATGGAACAGATATCGATCGCAAGGACCTCGATGTCAGGGTAACCGTCGGCTGGGTCAAGGGTATGAACCGTCTCTACTTTCTCTACGAGGCGTACGATGATTTCTGGGATTTCGAGCGGTTCAATCCCAATGGCTACAGTAACGATATCTTCGAGATCGCGGTCGATGGCGATCTGTCGGGCGGGCCGTTTATCACCAATGCCCAGTTCAGCGACAAGATCGAAAACCATTTTGCCTTCAGCGGGGTACATGCCCAGAACTACCACATCTACACACCACCGCAGAACAACGCATGGGTGCTTGTCTGGGGATGCCAGCCCTGGATCAGCGAGCTTCCCTGGTCGAATTACGCTTATTCCTATAATTTCAAGCATGGCGAGAGCGGAAAACTCGTGCTCGAATGCTGGATAACGCCGTTCGATTATGCGCCGTATGACGGTCCCGAGCGCGCAGTCGAATCGAAGCTCGTCGAGAATACCCTCATCGGGCTTTCATGGTCGATTCTTGATTTCGACGGTGGTAAACGCGACGGCCATTACAATCTGGCGCACAATGTCAAGATGGTGAGCGATGCCAGTTATCTCTGTGCGTTCCGTCTCATGCCCCTCGAAGACAAATTCAAGGATCCCATCAAGGCGCAGTGGTCGTTCAAGGTCATCGACATGGACCGCCGTCTCGTTTCATTCAAGGATGAATCGTACGGCGAAATCACACAGTGGCTCTGGAATTTCGGTGACGGCACAACATCGACAGAACGCAATCCGATCCACGAGTATGCCAAGCCCGGCATTTACTATGTCGTCTATCTCGATGTCGAGGGTCCGAAAGGGAAGTCACGGACCGCGAAATACTGGGATGTCATGGTGAAATAGGGAAATCGGGTATTGTTTTACTTGTAGGCGATAGACAGGTATTCTACGGTGTATTTAAAAAGAGTATCTCCGGGTTACAAATAAAACCTGACACTGCTGATGGAAGATGTCTGCCTGACATGCCTGTACAAAGGATGATTCGTACTTCGTAAATCGTACATTTTTACAGTCAGGATATAACTCATTGAATGCACAGTGCTGTCATTCAGGATGAGACAGTACGTTTTTTTCCCTCAAACATCTGACATTACAGACCCCACATGTATGTCACCTTGACCTGCATGATTCTGTCCGTGATATTGTCCGATGAATCGAGAAGGGTGTTGCGGTTTTCGTTATAAACGATATATAAATGGCTCTTGGGCCGGTATACGTAGTCGAAGAGCAGGTTGGTCGAGATTCTCTCGTCTGCGTCATTCCATTGGATATAGCATTTCGCAAACATTTCCGTTGTGAATGAATACGTCCACCTTCCGGCAAGAACATTCGCCGTGAGTGAGCCGTTTTTCAAGTCAAGGTCGTTATATGTATAGTTGAGATCCATGTTGAAATGATTGGACAGCTTTGTTCTGTTCGTGACCGATATACGCTTGCTCTCACCATCAAGCTGTTCACCCCACTGATAACTTATGTTCCCCGAAACAGTACGGGCCTGATATGAATTGAGGGAGATTTGCTTGTATGTAACGGTGTACCTTCCCGCGTCGATCCGGATATCACGGATGTAATCCTCATCGGGCAGAAAATCATAATCACGATTGATGCTGAACGACAGATTGTCTCCGCTCGGGGCGCTGAAAGACAGTTCAGACTGATTTTCACGGGTTTCGAGTGTATTGTTATGGTTTGTCGTATACACAATGCCGTTTTCCCAGGAAATGCTTTTCAGATATCTGTTATTCAGCCATTTTGTAAAACTGAGATTTCCGTCGGTTTTACGGATGTCACCCCTGCGGACATACCCCATCTGGGGATTGAAAAGCGAGTCAATGAACGTGTAGCTGATCGAGCCGTCAATCCATTCCTTGTTGAGTGTTACCTTCACATCGCCGGCCCAGTTTTTCCCGTTGTCTTCAGTGTCGTTCTCCATGGTTTTTGCAAGCGACCCTTTCATGTTGAACTCCTGGGAGAAACTGAGAAATCCGTCCGCGCCGAACGTCCGCGAATATTCATCCCCGGCAGATTCTTTGTTAAGAACCATCATACCTACATATGACTTGGAAAACAGGTCGCGTTTCAGCCGGAACGCGGTGTAATTCGTCGAGGGTTCGACCCGGCTGGAATCAATCGAGGTTCTTTCGCTCTCTATGTTCATCACTCCCAGCGAAAATTTACCGACCCGGCCTGCGACTTTTGCACCGCCGTAGAGCGGGGTTCTCTTGCCGTCCTTGATACCGATTGTCCGCGAATTGAACAGAATGAAATCAGCGTCCGCATCGTAGTATTCTCCCGCCGAGGATGTCATGCTGAAATTGAAAAGCCCCGCATTTTCAAGAAAGAAGTCGCGTTTTTCGGGGAGGTAGATATTGAAACGTGTGACGTTGACCACTTCCTCCTCTGACTCGACCTGTGCGAAATCGGTATTGTATGTCGCATCGGCAGTCAACTGCGGAGTGATATGGTAACGGACATCGAAACCGGCGTCAAGTTCGGAATCATGTTTTTTCTCCGGTTCGTAAATGGAAGTATAACCCCCCCGGATGTACGGCTGTACTTCCATGTTGATCGTATACGAAGGCGTTTTGATGTTTTCGAGGATGGCGAAGAGTTCTCCCTTGAATTTGCCGTCATGCCCAAGTCCGCGGGGAATCGGAACAAGGTAGGTTGTTTCGTTGGTGTGCTTGATGTTGCGGGTGATATTGAGCCCCCATTCAACGATATCGCCTTTTTTATACTTGAGCGATTTGAACGGGAACGCCATCTCCGTTACCCATCCTTCCGCGTTTATCGAGGATTTGACCTGCCAGATGCAGTCCCAGCTTTTATTGATGTCGCTTCCCTCATCGCTGATAATCGCGTCCCCCTTGACTCCGAGCGGGTTGGTGGCGAATGCATAACAGTTGCGGTAATCCTGAAACGTATCGATGAGGAGCTCGATGACATCGTCCCTGAAAATATCCTTGTCCTGACGCATCGCCGAGGCAAAAATCTTGTCGGGCTCGGAATCATATGACTGAATTCCGAAATAGATCGTATCCTTGTCCTGAACGACCATAACTTTCGTTTTTTCACTGGATGGCGCCCTGTCAAGAGGCTCCTGCTGGAAAAAATACCCTATATAGGGTTCCGCATACTTCCATCCGGGATCATCGAGCTTGCCGTCAATAACGATGGGCTCCTTACTTTCTCTGACAACAATATGAATATCGGGGCCCTTAATGAGATCGGTTCCGATGGTACTGGTTTCCTGAGAACGGGCTGTACGTGATGTTACGGAAAGGATAATCGAACTTGTTACGAGAAAAAGCATGCAGGCAGTGAATCTGGGCATGTAGTAATCCTCACATATGGTTGTTAATCAAGATGTTAAATGTATAATCCGAGTAATTCGTAAATGCTTGCAGGCATGGAAATAGAAAACACATTTTCAAAGATCGGACGGTTGTTCGCTGTTAATAGGGATGAGCAGGGACAAGGTTTGAAATATCCCTGTAAATCAGATATATCAGTTGTATGATATGTAAAATAATATGTGATAATGCATGTGTATGTGTACTATTGCTCAATATATTTTCATACTTAACTATTTATTATACCATAAATTCTGAGGTAATGAAAGTACATTTTTTTGAGTTTTACGGCGTTAAAGTACATTTTTTTTGCAGTAAAGTAAACTGGAAGTCGATTAATCGTGTGAATTATCATGCCGTGAGTGATTTCATGATGATTTCTTACCCGATTTTATACACATGAAGCTTCATTCCGTCCATCCATGCTCCGGATAGAGTATTATTGCTCCGGCGATCAAACGGCGACATCATATGATGTCATGCCGAACTCGATTCGGCATCTATTGCACATGATAGAATCGATATTTTCTTACTGCAGCAATAAAACGGGAACAGCGCGGGTCTGACATGTTTATCCGGATTTCCGGAAGGACGCCGGGGAGTGACTGTATTGAAATATTACCGTGATTTTTGCGGGAAAAATCCCTTCAGGAATGAAGCGAGCGTTCCCTCGTACACCGCTTCGGCAAGAAACTCGGTGCCGTGCTGATCACCCCATGAGTAGGTGATGATGGTTTTTCCCCTGAACTCGCAGCACTCCACATCCGAATTGTTGAGGTCGAGAGCCGTCACGATACGGGATCGTTCCTCTTTGGTGAGTTTCGGATTGGCGATGCGCTTGTCTTCCGGGGAATGGGACATGATGGGATTGCAGGGGCTGCTTTCCCAGTGGGCAAGGTCATTCGAGCGGACGATATGGGGAGCGTAGGCCGGCCAGTCTTTCCCGGTTCCGGGAGGAACGGGTTTTTCTTCGAGATAAATCATGTAATACATGCCATCGAGATAATGAAGCGCTGGACACGCCGAATAACGGTCTTTCGTATATACGCACTCATCGGGTGTGAGTTTCCAGTGCACGAGGTCAGGCGATGTGAGAAAACGCATGGTGAATGCTCTCCCGACAACATCGGGAGGTTGGCCGACTTCGATTGCCATGATGTATGCTCCCGCGCCTTTGCAGAGCGATGTATTATATATTTTCCACCCTTCGAGTTCAAGCGCCTTCCATGAATCCCACCCCTCGAGATTGCCGGAACGGAACAGCCATATCTCCGATCCTCCCCAGTCGTTGACGCAGGAGACATAGACAGTATCGTTTTCAACATAAGCATTTCCGAGATCGAATCCCTGAGCGAATGCCGGAGTCGGTTTTCCCGATGCGGTATCGATAAAGCGGGAGTAAGTATTTCCGGTTATGTTCGGCTTGTAGTTCGAGCGGACATATTCGAATCGATAGAGTTTATCTCTGAATACGACCGGTGTGGTTTCGACCATGTCGCAGTCTATGGTGCCGAGTTTTCTGATGACAGGGCAGCCCGATCTTGAATCGTTGCAGACCGTTATATTGCTATTCATCATAAACAGAGAAAAGGCAGCAAGAATAAACGTAATAACTTTGGTTCCGGTGGTTTTCATCGTATGATTTCACTGTGGCAGGATATGCACTCTCTTACGATTCTTCATCATGTTGTTCAGGCGGAGGCTCTTCGTGTTGAATCTGTCTGAGATCCTCGATAATCTCATTGTCATCCCGGAGTTTATCGGCGAGACTCCTGATAACATTGAGGAGTGTATGGATCGCGAGGTCGTTGTCACGCCGTAAGAGCACCATAAGCTCGGCTTTTCTGATGAGGATGATGATACTCTCGGCTGCGGAGGAGACAGTCACGGTATGAAGATCATTGGTGAAAATTCCCATTTCACCAACGATTCCGATGGGATCGATACGGGAAATTTCTTTCCCGTCCGGTGATGTTACAAGGAGCTGGCCCTTGATTATGATGTACAATTCATGTGATTCATCACCGGTACGGCAGAGCTGTTCGCCGTCATGATAGATTACATGAGTGGCGATGGAAAGAATTTTTTTATATTGATCTACCGAGAGCCCTTTGAAAATGGGTATTTTTTGAAGAATTGCGATATACTGCCTTGTACGGACTAGAGCATCTCGTCGGTCAAGACCTGACCGCTGCTCGACTGTAACGGCTGTATTCTGTGTTCTTCTGTCAATACCGTTTCGCCTGATTTCTGTCATAGTAGTGTATCCAACGACTGTTTATATGTGCCGTATGAATTGTTTGTTATTATAAATCTTTTTATAATAATTTCAAAATGTTTTTTTGAATAATCAAAAATTAATGGCACAAATGTGCTTTTCCCATTTAAAATATTAATGAAAAACAGTGAATATTTTGTATTTTAACAGAGAACTCCTGAGGAGGTGTCTTTCACACACCTGACAATATAATTCCGTCTTTAACTAAATCAAAGAATTATAACAGCCTTTAACAGTTTGTATCCACATATAAGATGTTATTCACCATACTCTGTATTACCTCAGAATAGTATTTTTTGTATTTTGAATATCTATAACAGGAGCAAGTCATGCATGAGAACAGGCATTCAGACCGGAGATTGTTTATCAAAACTCTCGCAATGTCCGGGCTTGTGTTTTCGGGAATACGCGGATTTTCTTCCGGCGAGGCAAATGAAAACGCCAGGGTGAAGCACTGGGATGTGATCGTAATCGGAGGCGGACCCGGGGGAGTCCCCGCCGCTGTTGCCGCCGCTCGTAACGGCGCCCGTGTCCTGCTCGTCGAGCGGTATGGATTTCTCGGCGGAATGGCCACTGCCGCGCTTGTGCTGCCGTACATGAAGTATTCTGCGGGCGGAAAAATCATTGTCCGGGGATTGTTCGAGGAATTTCTCGATATACTCGAAAAAAACGGCGCTGTGCGGGTTATGAAACTGACCGACGAGGAACTTATACGGCTCAATACTTTCACGACCGACCTCGAAACCCGCGCTCATTTCGACGATGAGCCGATGAAATGGGTGCTCGACCGGTTTGTCCTCGATTCCGGCGCAAGTATCCTGCTCCAGACACAGGCTGTCGGCGTGTTGAAGGATGGTAATGCCATAAAGGCCGTGCGGATTTTTCACAAAGGGGGCATCGAGGACCTGAGCGCCGATATTTTTATCGACTCCACCGGTGACGGCGACATTGCGACGTGGGCGGGTGGAACCATAGAAATCGGCCGTGAGCAGGATAATGCCTGCCAGCCGATGACCGCTTCGTTCCGCATGGCCCGTGTGGATTTCAAACGGCTCCCGGAGGGCAGAGAGATCAATCGTCTCTATGACGAGGCTAAAAAACGGGGCGAGATCAACAATCCCCGCGAGAATGTTCTCAAATTCTTCACCGTTCATGACGATGTCATGCATTTTAACGCCACCCGGGTGGTCGGCAGAAGTTCCCTCGATGGCTGGTCGATGACCGAAGCCGAAATAGAAGGCCGCCGTCAGGTGGAAGAACTCGTCCGGTTCCTGAAAAAGTATGTGTCGGGTTTCGAGAACGCCTATCTCATGAAAACGGGTACACAGATCGGTGTGCGCGAGTCACGGCGTGTTATGGGCAGATACGTGCTCAACGCCGACGATGTGGTAAAGGGTCGGAAATTCGACGATGGCGTCGCCTGCGGTTCATATGCCATCGACATACACAATCCCTCCGGCACGGGCACGAAGATGGTCTACCTCGACGAGGGCATTTACTATCACATCCCTTACCGGTGTCTCGTGCCGAACGGGATCGACAATCTCATTGTTGCGAGCCGCTGTGTTTCATCCACTCATGAAGCGCATTCGTCGCTCCGCGTGATGCCGACTGTCTGGGGGATCGGCCAGGCTGGGGGCACTGCCGCCGCGCTCTGTATCAGACATAAAAAAGCGCCGGGAGATATCGATACGGCTGATCTGCGGAAAACGCTCATCGCTCAGAAAGCGTTTATATGAGCGGCAAAAAATCAGCGTGTTTTGCTTTCATTCCGGCTTATTAATTCTGATCTGACAGACTTTTTTGAGACTATGCCATTAACCATCGGGAGTGAACAATGAACACGAACATATATCCGAATCGGCGCCTGTTTTTCAAGACCCTGTCACTGTCCGGGCTGATATTCTCGGGTGTAAACGGGTTCTCCTATGGCGAATCCACTGAAAAATCGAAGGTTAAACACTGGGATGTGATTGTAGTCGGCGGAGGGCCAGGAGGCGTTCCTGCTGCCGTAGCGGCGGCGCGTAACGGCGCGCGGGTGCTCCTTGTCGAGCGGTACGGTTTTCTCGGCGGCATGGCTACGACAGCGCTCGTACATCCCTACATGAAATACAATGCGGGAGATACGATCATCACACGGGGGCTGTTCGAGGAGTTTCTCGATATTCTCCTGAAAAACGGCGCTATCCTCGATGATCGAAAGCATTTTGACGCCGAACCAATGAAGTGGCTTCTCGAAAGGTTCGTTCTCGATTCCGGGGCCGATATGCTGCTCCATTCACAGGCCATCGGCGTGTTGAAAAAGGATGACTCCATCCGCGCCGTACGGGTATTTCACAAGGGCGGTGTCGAGGACCTGAGCGCCGATATTTTTATCGACTCGACGGGGGACGGCGACATATCCGCCTGGGCCGGAGCGAAAATCGAAATCGGACGCGACCAGGATCACGCGTGCCAGCCGATGACCACTTCGTTCCGCATGGCGCATGTGGATACCGGACGGATTCCCGCCGCCGATGAAATCAACCGTCTCTACGATGAAGCGAAAGCCCGTGGCGAGGTGAAGAATCCCCGTGAAAACGTCCTGAAATTCAAATCGGTCCATCCTGATGTCATCCATTTCAACACGACCCGCGTGGTGGGTAAAACCTCGCTCGACGGCTGGTCGATGACCGAAGCGGAAATCGAAGGCCGCCGTCAGGTGGACGACATGGTGCGGTTTCTCAGGAAATATGTCGCGGGTTTCGAGAACAGCTATCTCATGAAGATCGGCCCGGAGATAGGAGTGCGCGAATCGCGCCGCGTTATGGGGAAATATGTACTGACAGCGGATGATGTGCTCGAAGCTCATCACTTCGATGACGGGATCGCCTGCGCCTCATATGATATTGACATTCACAATCCGTCTGGTACCGGTACGGTCATCAAACGCCTGAAAGAGGGAACGTACTATCAGATACCATACCGCTGTCTCGTCCCCGAAGGTGTCGGGAATCTCTTAGTCGCGAGCAGGTGCATTTCCTCGACTCACGAGGCGCATTCATCGCTCCGCGTCATGCCCATCGTCTGGTCGCTCGGTCAGGCCGGCGGAACCGCAGCCGCTCTCTGCATACGGAAGAAAATCACTCCCGGGCAGGTTGATGCCGCCGGGCTCAGAAAACTGCTCACCGACCAGGGGGCATATCTCTGATATCCGCCGTCATGAATTATTTTTCAGAAATTCCTCGATCTCGCTGCGGTAGGGCGCCGATGTCTGGGCTCCGAGCCTTGTGACCGACAGCGCCGCCGCCGCATTCGAAAAACGGACGGCATCCACGAGGCATTTCCCCTCAGCAAGCGACACCGCAAGGACACCGTTGAACACATCCCCTGCGGCGGTTGTATCCACAGCCTGCTGAACCCTGAAAGCCGGTATGATACCCCGGAAATCGGGAGCCGCTGCAAATACTCCCCGTGCGCCGAGAGTTATCAGGACAGTCCCGACACCTTTATCGAGCAGCTTATCCGCAGCTTTCGCTGCGTCACGCTCGTTTTCAACCCTGATTCCGGTCAGGAGCTCGGCTTCCGTTTCGTTCGGGGTGAGGATTGAGACGTTTTTGAGGAGATCGTCCCCGAGCGGCTGAGCAGGCGCGGGATTGAGGATTACCCTGACTCCGTTCACACATGCGGTTTTAGCCGCAATCTCGACGGTTTCGAGGGGAATTTCGAGCTGCATGAGGACATTACCGGCAGATACGAGAGCTTCGCGCGCTGCATCCATATCGGATGGCGACACACGGGCGTTGGCGCCGGATGCGACCGCGATGCTGTTCTCTCCCTTCTCGTCCACAAAGATGAGGGCGACACCCGAAGGCGCTGACGGGTCTTTTGCGATATGGCTCACGTCTATCCCGTCGTTTATGAAGCCGTTCAGCGCCTGTTCGCCGAACATATCCTCCCCGACCCGCGCGATAAAAACAACCTTCCCGCCCGCGCGGGCGGCGCTGACCGCCTGATTCGCCCCCTTTCCTCCCGGTGCGGTGGAAAACACGCCGCCGATGACCGTTTCGCCGGGTTTCGGAATCCGCGCAACCTTGATGATCATATCCGTGTTCGAACTGCCGATAACGACAATAGATTTTGTCATGGTTATTTTTCCTTATTCGTGGCATTATGCCGATTTTGAACAATTTCCGTTTTTTCCTTTCAGCTTTTCGGATAATGGGGCGAGTACAGCATCCGTTCCGGCCTCGGTGCAAGATCACCGTTCACAACGAACGGCTCCCCCCGTTCGGCAAGATGTTGTACCATGCGGGCATGCCATTCCCGTACTTTTCCGCGGTTTCCCGGCTCCATGGAAAGATCGTGCAGTTCTCCGGGATCGTTATACAGATCGAACAACTGCTCCCCGCCGTTCATGGCATGGTAAATGTACTTATACCGGCCATCGGTCAGAGCGTTCCAGTGATTCGAGGGATCGTAACATACATCGTGCTCCATGTCGATGACTTCCCGCCAGGAATCGCTTTTGCCCCGGAAGATGTCGAGAACGCTTCTCCCGTCCAGATGCCCGGGTACAGGCTGTCCGGCGGCATCGAGAAATGTCGGGAGTACGTCGCGGAGTTCGACAGGCTGATCGAATGTCACCCCGGCCTTATCGAACATGCCTTTCGGCGGACGGACGATAAACGGTATGTGCGCCGAGCTTTCGTACGCGTAGGATTTGCGCCAGAGGTTGTGGTCGCCGGTCATGTCGCCGTGGTCGGCGGTGAAAAGAATGAACGTATTGTCGAGAAATCCGCGCTGTTCGAGGGCGCCGAGAATCCGGCCTATCTGCTCATCGATGAACGACACCGAGCCGTAATATCCCCGCCGTGACTTCCGTGCCTGTCCGATACCGAGATCGCCGTGCCAGAGGCTGAAATCGGCAGGGTCGGCGGGAGCGTATTTCGCGGCCCAGTCTCCGATAACCGGCGCAGGCATGTCATCCTCACGGTATGCTTCCATGAACCGTTTCGGCGGGTCGTAGGGACTGTGAGGGCGCGCGAACGATACCTTGAGAAAAAACGGCTCCGGGTTCCTGTAATCACGGATGAAATCGACCGCCGTCTGTGCAGTCCAGAAGGTCGGGTGGAGCTCTTCGGGAGGGACATACACCGCGGTACGGTAATCGTTCCAGCCGATTCCGGTTACATCGTATGCCATTCCTTTTGGGGCGTGCTCGCGGAAGAAGGCGCGGTAATCGCTTTCGAATCCTTCTGTTTCGACACGGCTCGATTCATCGAGAATGGTCTTATGGAATCCATGAAGGTTGCGCTGGGGATACCAGTGCATTTTCCCGATTCCGAGTGTCCTGTAGCCTGCATCGCGCATGGTCTGCGGGAGTTCCACGGGGTAATGATCGGCGACACGCCCGTATCCGAGCATACCATGATGCCAGGGAGAGAGCCCGGTCAGGATGCCAGACCGCGCCGGTGTGCATGTCGGTGTGGAGCTGTATGCATGACGGAAATGCGCACCTTCTCCGGCGATCCTGTCGATATTCGGAGTTCTGATTGCACGGTTACCGTCACAGCCGAGGCAGTCGCCGCGATGCTGATCGGCCATGAGAAACAGGATATTCGGCTGTGTCTGAGCGGATGCGGAACGAGTGCCAAACGATATACCCGCTCCGGCTGCTGCGGCGGCGGAACTCCCGATTCTGATAAAATCACGCCGTGTCAGGGATTTCATTGCGTACTCCTTTTGTTCGTTTCAGCATCATCAATATTTCTTCAGGGATAAAAAGCCACAGAGAAACGGAATGCTTAAAATCCCTGTGTCCTGCCGGGCAGTTCTGTCCGGAAGTTTGAAATCGTTAAAACAGCCGGATTTATACAATTCTGGCGATTATTATCAGGCTGAGACCGATAAAAAACGAAATAAACATGAATGCAAGGAGCGTTCCGGTGCCCTGCGGCGCCTCCCTGAATTCCTTCCAGATGAAAACTCCCCATAAAGCCGCAATCATGGTCGCGCCCTGTCCGAGGCCGTACGATATGGCAAATCCCGCCTGTCCGGATGCGATGATGCTGAACGACATACCGAGGCTCCAGATCATGCCACCGAGAATACCGGTCATGTGGAGCTGGAGATTGCCTTTCCTGAAGTAGTCGCCGAACGGAACGGGATCGCCCACGAACGGTTTCGCCATAAGGATGCTGTTCCAGATAAAACTTGAAAGAAGAAGACCGACGGAGAAAACGACCACCGCCGAGTAGGGAGTCAGTTTCCCCGCTTCGGGTGATATAAAGTCGGAAGACATCGAAGCCGCCACGAAACGGTAGAAGAATCCCATGAGAATACCGGCTACGATGGAAATGACAAATCCCTTGGCGGTCGTTTTCTGTCCTGTTGCCGGCAGCCGTTTATAGGCAAACGCATCGAGGATTATGGCGACCACGACAAGGGCGACGCCGAGGAAAAGCACCGCGGGATTCCCGAGCGGTGTGGCGATGTAGTTGGTAATCACTCCGAGCGCGAGCGCAAGGCCAATCGCAATGGGGAATGCGACCGCCATTCCGGCGATATCGATCGCGGCGACGAGCAGGAGGTTGGCCAGGTTAAAGACAACGCCTCCCATAAAAGCCGACCAGAGCATGTTTCCGTTTGCTTGCGCCATGTCAGCGATAAAACTTCTGCCTGCCGATCCCCTGCTGCCCATGGTAAGCGCGAGAACGAGCGCGAGCAATACAACGCCGAGCGCATAATCCCAGTAAAAGAGCTGAAAACGCCATTCCTTGGAAGCCAGTTTCTGGGTATTTGCCCATGATCCCCAGCACAGCATGGTGATGAAACACATGATAACTGCGGTGATGTACGATTCCACGACGACCATGTCAACCTCCCGTTTATCTGCAGAGACATTCGATACGTAACCGGATCGGTTCCGGTGAAATAAATGAGCACACAGGTGTTTCAGCGCGACAGGTTTTGGTTGAGCAGTCTCAGGGTAAGCCAGTCGAGAAATGCTTCCGTATTGATGTGCATCCCGACACGGCAGTTGGGGGGACGGCTCTCATCGATCAGAGTATAGCCCTCATCGTCCACTGTTACATGGGCATTGCGTGTCGTGACAAACCTGTCGGTAATCGTCATGGTCACCGCCACGGGATCGAACAGGGTGGGATCGCGGTTCATGTCGGTTCCCGCCCATAGGGTATAGAGCCCGCAGACTGCATCGGTCAGGGGCGAGGATCGCATGAACAGGTGGAGCCTCCTGTCCTTGTTGTATTTTACAATCGTGGTGACATCGAGGCCTGCAAGGGTGATCGGGACGCCGGACGAAATGAATTTTTGAGCGCTTTTGATATCGGCACGCACATTCCATTCCGCATCGGGCGCCGGGCCGCCGTTATATCCCATATAGAACGACCCGAACATCGAATAAACCTCTTTCACCATCTTCCATGCTTCGGGGTCCTTGTCGATCACATCGGCTAAATTGGTCACCGGGCCGACGCTGATGATGGTAACCTGCCCGGGATATTTCCGCAGGTTTCGTATGATGAAATCGGCAGCCGATTCTTTGACCGGTTTGAATTTGTCAAAACCTTCCCCCCATGTCATCTGGGGAGGAAGCGCGCTGTTTTCACGGGTGCGCCTGCCCACCGCGACCGGAATATGTTCCTGCCCGCATTCGTACAGCATCCTGCAGCTGACGCGGGCTCTGAGGTCTGTCGGGCCGTCCGCCGTGGTGATGCCGAGAATCTCGAATTCGGGGCTGACCTGCACGAGAGCATGGGCAAACGCGTCATCGATATCGCCGGCCAGGTCCGTATCGAAAATGATTTTCATTTTTTCCTTACCTTGCGCGTTTCCCGTACTGACTCCGGAGCAACACCACATCAGGAAAACCGCAACCATTACCAGAACATGCTTCATGACCGATCCTTCTTTCTGTACACTTCAAAAAACCAGTTCATACCGACAATATTCTCTTATCATGCAAAAAATCATTCAATTGAGCAAATGAAAAAAATATTTGCCAAAATCAAATCTTATCTTATATTTTTTATTAACATCTTGTATTCTGGTTAATTCTAATACATTTAATAATAATATATTGGAAGGCGAATCAGTTGTCAGTTCAAATCATACCTGTTAAAGAGTTAAAAGTCGGGATGCTTTTAGCGGATCCTGTATACAAGGGAAACGACAAGAAAGGAGCGCTTCTTCTTGCAGCGAATACCCTGATAACCAGCGAGCAGATAATACACAGGCTTGCCGCATATGGGATTGACACGGTTAAAGTCGACCAGGAAAAGGGTTTCAATCAGCTTGAGGTGAAAAAGAAGAAGATTCTCGTAAAGCAAGCTCTCGAGATAAGCGCCAGTGAGTCGGTAATTTCCAATACGTTACTCGATCAGAGAAAATGGGAAGATATTATCAGTGAGTCGAAGGATAAAGGTGCAGCGGCGGCAATCATCACCAAACACACCAATTCATTCATCAGCTCCGTTACCAATGTCTTTTCGAAAAATATTACGTCCCGTGCCCTCATGAGGGATGAGAATATTTTAGCCATTATCAAGGATATTATTCATTTCGTCGCCAATCATATCGATATCCTCCGCGCTGTTATACGGCTCGATACACTCAATGAATACACATTTCCCCATTCCGTGAATACAATGGTATTGTGCCTGTCGCTGGCACGGTCGCTTGCATACAGGGACGAGGACATCAAACGTCTCGGACTGGCGGTGATACTTGGCGATCTTGGTATGGCGAACTACCACACCAAATTAACGCTCAGACCTTCCGGATTATCGAAAAAAGAGATTTATGAAATAAACAGACACCCTGAATTCACCGTCGAATTCCTTGTGAACAACGGTCTGGACGACCAGCTTATCAATACCCTGATACTCGAACATCATGAGCGCTACAACGGCTCGGGATATCCTAACGAACTCGCCGGCGATGAAATGCATCCCCTGTCAAAACTTTTTACCATTGCCGATGTTTACGATGCCATGACATCCCCACGGCCGTACAGAACCGCTATTCCGCCGTTCCTTGCCCTGAGGGAGATTCACGGCATGGCGGATACGCTCTTCGATCCCAAGATGGCCACCTATTTCATAAAGCATCTCGGTGTGTTCCCCATGGGGAGCATGGTTGATCTCTCGGGCGGAAGGCCGGCCCTTGTTGCAGGGATGAATAAAGAGGATCCTCTCAAGCCGCTCGTGATTGTCTTCAATTATAAAAAAATTCTCAATACCTCAGAAAAGATTCGTCCTGAGGAGGGAGTGATACTCGATCCGAGTAACTGGGAACTCGTCGATCTTGCGGTAGATAAGGATGAGAATTACGGTAAAATTGTGCGCGGTGTCGACCACAGGAAATTTCGCTTTAATCCAAGCTTCTATCTGAATCAGGTATAAACCGGGGATTTTTCATCGTGTTTAACGTATAGTAGTCTGGAACGGATTCAAAGCGATCGTGTTATTCGGCGATTTCTGAAATTCCGTATTTTTCGATCAGATTCTGAATGATTCCGATGTCATCGGTCTCGACTTTCTCGAATTGAAAACCGGTATAGTAAAAAGCGGGGAACCGTTCCTTTTTGCAGCGAATACTTCTCGCATCGAAAGAAATTTCACTTATTCCGGATTTTTTTTCAGGGAGGGTCATTTTCATCTGATAGACGATATCAGTTGCAATGGGACTCTCGCTCATCAGCATTAAACCACCGGTGGTAATATCCACGAGATTACCCAGAAAATGATTATTCGATCTGTCATATACCTTTAAAAAATAGATCAGACATTTCCGTTTATTGTTTCTGCGTTCATCCATCGTCAGACACCCCGCACTGTATGAAAAATTAACCGCACCTGTTTCCCTTATAATATAACTCGCTGATTATGTGTATAACATAAATAATCACACCGTTTCTATTTATATTTTACATCGTCAGTAAGAATCAGTATCCCCAATTCAACATTTTTCGGGGAAAGTAATATTTCCCTATCGTATTCATATTACCCGTCACTGTTCACCGCAGTTCGAAAACCTGACATTTTCCCGGAGCCGGTTTCACCGTAAATGTACGATTCCCCGCACGTATTTCCACGGGCTTATCCGATCCCGCAAAATCAGTGCGGCGGACAAGGACACGGTTACCGAGCACAAGGCCCGAAACAACCGTGCCCGGCTGCGGAGGAACATCAAAGGTTATGGGTGTCCCGTGCTCAAGGAATTCGCCGTACTCTTGCGCCGCTGCGTAAACCTCGTGGACGAGCCTGATCTCCTCGGCTTCTTCCTGTGCTCCGCACCACATGAAAAACGTATCGGTACCCCTGAGCAGCATGTGCCACAGGAGTTCCTGATATTTTTCTGCGCTGAATTGTGTCAGTCCCGGAGCAGGATACTGTTCCGGATTGATCATGTTCCAGTGAACGAAACTGATAACGGGAATACGAGACGGGGTATGTTTCCCGGCGTTGCCTGCCACCAGAAGCATGTTATAGAACCACCGGTAATCGGGATTGTCGAAGTCATACCATCCGAACAAACGGGCCCAGGAATAAACCACCGGCATGGCGAAAGTATAACCGGTACCGGGAAAATCATCGTACCATGCACGGTATTTCGCCCGCCGGTCCTCCTTGTATGGTTGCCCGTCCACATAATACTCGTAGTAATCGTACCAGTACCGGTACCCGTCATGGGGATACACGGCATAATTTCCGACAAGCGCATCGGGGAACCGTGACAGCACCGGCTCCGTGAAGGCATACCGCTGGAGGTCCGAGCGGATGACGCGGAGGGCTTTTTGAAATTCAGGGAAACTGTCGATGTTCTTTATATTCTCACGGCATCGTGCACAGCGTTTCGATGCCTCGTACGCACGGTTGAATTCAAGCGGGCCGTCAATCTCCCAGTCCGCGAAAATAAAGTCGACAGTGAGCCCGGAATCCTTGTAAGCCTTTACGAAAAACTCCACCTGCTCACGGATTGCATCCTTACGGTTATCGAGGGTAAACGGGCAGCCCATCTTATAATTGCCGAAGGAATCGTCCCAGAACGGTTTGCCTTTGTCATCGATATGCGCGGTGCATTCGTCCCCGTTGAAAAAACGGTACAGGCACTGATTGGCGTTGATATTGACCGGCACGCCGAGTTTTTTCTGGGCGCGGGCGACAACGAGACCACGGGAGAGAGACTCCTCACGGTTTTCTGGCGACCACGAGCAGATGAGACCTATGCCTCTCCGGTCGAGCTCCCGGACGAGTTGTTCCGCTGTTTTTTCATCGATTTTCCCGGGGTCCATGGCTGGCCAAAGATAGAGCGGCAGCCGTTTCCCGCGCTCGTATCGAAGCGGTTGTGTCGAATCAAGAACGGTCTGTATGCGCTGAGACCACATGGTCGTGTTTTTTGGTGCGTCAGCGCCATACAGAATATGAACGGAGAGTATAGAAATAAAAGCGGTTATTGTAAGTGTTTTCATGGAGTTGCCTTTTCGAAAATCATTTCTTTACATATCATTTATTGACTCAACCTGCATATGTGTATTAATCGGATTAATCGTTTACAACGAGAAATATATACAAAAACAAATCCGCGTAAATCCGCGTTCTAT
>JAJFUH010000202.1 GCA_021372535.1 bacterium | reverse complement strand
AGATGGAGAAAAATTCGAAAACGGAGCTCGATCTGATCCGTCATATCTCCGACTGGGCAAACAAGCAGTGGGGACACATCCAGCCGTTCCCGTATGCCTCGTGGGATGCACTCGAAATACTCGACCGCACGGAAAAGGGGGACGCGTTCTGGTGCACATTCAAAGCGGCCCTGTTCGTGCAGGCATGCAATTCGGCTGGACTCACCGCACGCATGCTCGGCATCAATCCCAAAGACAGCGCCGCCCATACGGTGACCGAGGTCTACAGCAACGAATACCGTAAATGGATGCTTGTCGACCCCTGGTTAAACGCATACTACGAGCGCGACGGGATTCCGATCAGCGCTCTCGAATTCCACAACACCTTCGGGGACACGAAAGGGATTTTCGTCGTCTTCGGCGAAAACGGAATGGGCACCGAGTACTGGGATTACAAAACCGGAAAGACGGCTTCCATTCCGCACGCAAACGCACGCATTCCCCTTGAAGAAGCCCCGAACAAGGGATACATCGCCTTCTATTACGATTACCGAATCGTGCTTCGCAACGATCAGACGGTTCATCCACAGTCGACGGAAAACGTGTACGTGGATGGTTTCATGGTGCCGTTCAATGCCCGCGGCGGCGAGTTCTGGGGCCCCCAGCTTCACTGGACGGACGACAGGACCGATCCGCAGATTACCGCTTGGAATTCGAACAACGTGTACGATTTCCAGTGGCCGCTCAACGAGGTCAGGGTCGATCTCATGTGTACATCGGTTCCCGGCGCGCCGGTCGTCCTCGATGCGAAATTCTCCACGCTCACACCGAGCTTTTCCCATTACTTGCTCGAAGTAGACAGAAACGAGGTTCCTCTCGATGGTGACACGTATGTCTGGAAGCTCAGAAAAGGCGCCAATTCACTGAAGATAACATCGATAAACGCAGTCGGCAGGGGCGGATTTCCGAGCGAATTTGAGATCGAATACGATCCGGACAGCGTCGATTACACCAAACCGGTCGTCGTGGAGCTGAAAAATCCAGGCATGGAGCTTGCCGCATCGGGAGCATCCGGCAAGGTTCCCTCTCCGGCCAACTGGGGAACCATCACCTCGAACGCCCTCCGATTCAAAGAATTTACGCTCGATTCGAAGGTGAAACATTCCGGAAAATACTCGCTCAGGGCAGCGCCCGCACGCGATCCAAAAACCGGAACGGAATATGCGTTCATCGTTAAATCGGACGATTTCGACATCAATCCCGCCACCAATGTCATCTATACCATATGGCTCAGGGCAACCGAAGACAACACGCCGGTGGACATCGGCCTTCTCGACTGCACCTACAAGGGCCAGGGAACCTACATCGAACGGGTTTCTGTCGGTAAAACATGGCGGAAATACGAGCTGAAATGCCGTATTCACAACGAGATCACGAAGGCATATGTCGGCTTCAAAGTCTACACCGGCACCGTATGGGCCGATGACGCCGGGTATGAGGAAATTAAAAAGTGAGCGACTGCATATCAGGTGATGAGTTACCGTTCTCTATGCTCGGGAGGTGCATCATGAATCGAATACGCATCTGTTCCTGTCCGGTATTGAAAATATGTGCTTTTTTACTCATGTTCGGGTCAGCGGCTCCGTATCTGTGCGATGCGCAGGAAAAGACCGATGTCCTCATCGTCTACTCGTCGGGAACACCCCACGAAGCTGTCACCGACATCAAGCCGGGTACGGCCGATGCGGTCACCTGTCCGACCCCGAAAAACGAAAATATGGCGACAGTCGCGGAAAAACTCGCCGCGGAGCTGCGGAAAAAAGGCCTCATAGTGAGAGCAGCGCGGTCCGATGAAATTCTCGATCACAACGATATCCTCGATGCCCGTTACATCGTCTTCGGGAGCCCTTCATATTTCGGCAACATAAGCTGGCAGATGAAAAAACTGATCGACGAGAAACTTCAGATCATCTACATGTCGGTAAAGGGACGGTTCAACAAGCGGAGCATCGCCGTTTTTTCCATGGCGGAGGTCGAACCGAGCGCCCGTGAAACCATCGGCGTATTCGAACGGGTGTTCAGGGACCTCAACGCCGTGCTTGGCCCGACCATGATCATCCTGGCAAAGTACAAGCCGGAGGAAGCCGACAGCCGTGTTCAATCGTTCGCGGAGGAAATTGTCAACGGGATAAAATAGGGGATTTTATTTCTGTTATACCAGAACGCGTATTTTCGTGGATATGTTTCTTGCCCTGATTATTCACATACGTTTCAAAATAAAGGTAAGTATTTTTTCCCCTCACCCTTTGATTCCTTCTCCCGTGAACGGGAGAGGGGGATTCCAACGCCGGATTGAGGCTCCCACTCGCCCGTGCGCAGCATGAGGATCGTTGGGGCAGCCCCCCGTGGCTGCCCTCATTACGATTGGAGATTCATGAACAAATCGGATTTGATATGATCGATTAATAGTCACTAAAGATAGTATTAATAGTCTATTGCAGAACTGTCCGGTTAAACTA
>JAJFUH010000201.1 GCA_021372535.1 bacterium | reverse complement strand
TGAAATGAGACATAACAACAGCATAATGTCATTCATGTAATGAGTTGGGGAGGTGTACATGGAATCGGTTAAAGCACATGATCACGGGAGTTGTGCCTGCGGACTGTCGAGGCGTACCTTTTTGGGCGGTTGTCTGTCCTGCGCCGCCGGTATTTCAGCCCTGTCTTCACTGGGTGTCCCATTGCTGGCTTTTCCTACCGAATTTTCTGCTCAGAGCACTGAAAAAGCGAGGATTCGGCTCATTTTCGCTTATCCCGACCCGACAAAGCCGAACTGGCCGAACATCGGGTATGATTTCAAGGGGCGGATTCAGAAAGTCACACAAATGCTGCAGGAACAGTGTCCGGCTGTCGAGTTTCTACCGGTGAGCGTCGATACCGGCACTGTCGAGACAGCGAATAAAATCCTGGCCGGCGACAGCGAGGTGGACGGGTACATCGTATACCTTGTCGGATGTCTCTGGGGCGATATGTCGGAAACGATTGCCGCTTCAGGGAAACCGACGATATTCGTCGATGATCTTTTCGCCGGAACCGGAGACTACCGTACCACCTAAGCCCGTGCACGGAGAGAGCACCGCAGGATTGTCGCCGTTTCCTCATCGAATTTCGAGGATGTCGTCGACGCTGTCCGGTGCTTCGAATGCCTGAAGAAGCTCAAAACCTCGACCATACTCGTTGTCGGCGCCGATACCGATAAACGGATTGGCGAAGTGTACGGGACGACGATGCGTAAGACGGAATTCAGCGAAATAAACGATGCCTACAAACAAATCAAACCGTCGGAAGCGAAAAAAATTGCCGATCTCTGGATTGACAATGCCGAAAAGGTTGTGGAGCCTTCCCGTGCGGAGATAGAGAAAGCCGCGGCCATGTATCTGGCGATGTATACTTTGTTGCTGCAGAACCACGCCCAGGGCATAACGGTGAACTGTCTCGGCGGGATTTACAGCGGGAATATGGTGGAGGCATATCCGTGCCTCGGATTCATGGAGCTCGATAACAGCGGATTGGTGGGCGGGTGCGAAGCCGATCAGCGCTCCGCGATAACCAAGCTGCTCATGACCTATCTGGTGGGCCGTCCCGGATTCATCTCCGATCCCGTGATCGACACTTCGAAAAACCAGATTATTTATTCCCACTGTATGGCAACCACAAAGGTGTTCGGCCCAAAGGGACCGTCCAATCCCTATCATATCCGCGATCACTCGGAAGACCGAAAGGGAGCATGCGACCGATCACTCTTTCCGCTCGGTGAGATGACGACGACCATAGAGTTCGATCACAACAGGAAACAGGTGATTTTCCACCAGGGTATTACCAGAGAAAATGTCGATGATGACAAGGCCTGCCGCACCAAGCTTGCGGTCGAGGTGAAAGGCGATGTTTACAAGCTTCTGAACTACTGGGACGAATGGGGCTGGCACCGCGTCACGTTTTTCGGCGATCTGAAGCGGCCGGTATACAACATTGCCGCCCTGCTCGGTTTCGAGGTCGTCGAGGAGGCATAGCGGTGCTTTTACCAAGGAAAGGGAAAAACCGAATTCCACCGGATTTTTCATGAACAGAAGTATGTTAACAATAATGTCCGGTTATGATTGAAAAAAGGCAGGGACAGGTTGCGACCTGTCCCTGCTTGTCAAGATGCCATGTATTTGTATTCGGATTGTTTTTAATCGAAAGAATTCCTCGCAATTTACTGCGGGATAGTTCATAGTAATTGCGATACCGTTTCGGTTATCTCCGCCCCACCGAGAACACCTTGTCAGTCGTTCCCCTGACCGTTTTCACCGTATGTCCTTCCGGGTTTGACACGATTTCGAAAGATTTCCCGCTGAGCGTGATGTTCAATCCTATGGCGCTGTCAACCGGGTTCCCCTTTTCATCCGCGGGAATGAACCGCTCGTATTTCGTCAGCTTCGCCGCGCCCTTGTGCGGTTCGAGCAGGACGCAGAAATCGGCGTTCCGCGCCTTGTCGCGCCGGAGAACCACGAATTCCTTTTCCGGCGTCCGGTACTGGTACGACCACTCGAATCCATGAACAACCTCGACCGGCGCGGTGTTGAGCGCGCGCATCGACAGGGTGAGCCGTCCCCGGCTGCCCTCTGCCGGTATGATCCAGTCGCTCCCGAAATCGCTGTCGGTCGATGCCGATGAAAGATTCTGTACCATCTCGTACCCGTCCTCATTTCCGAGCGGTTCCGGACGTGGATTCAGGACGAGCGATAATCCCTCGCGGCCGTTGGAATGATCGGGAACGCCGTGGAACCACCAGTCATACGTGTGCTCGGCCTCCGAACGGAGCGAGTCGATGATGAGACAGGCGCCGTCCATGACGCATACCGTCCGCCAGATACGGACTCCGGGATAGATACGGTCGTTGTATGCCATGGTCACCGCCGCGTCGGGGCCGTCCTCGAAGAATATCTGGCGCGAGGGATGGGGCATGTAGTGCCCCTTGAAGTAGTCTTTCATACCCGACTGGTTGTGACGGTCGACGACGATTGTCGTATGAGAGGCCGACTGTATCTGCCACTTGTGATGGAGGTCGGTCGATCCCCAGTTGAAATGCCCCGGGTAGCTCTGGCACCGGTATCCGTAGAAGTTCAGCCCCAGCGACATCACCGAGAACGAGCCCCGGTTGTCCGGCATGCTCCACTTGAATTCGGCGTCGAGCGTACCGCTGTCGAGCGGCCTTCGGAGTATGGTAAGCCCGGAATTGGGAAAATTCACCGTGGGCGGGACAGTCAGGTCGATGTCACCGCCTCTGTATGCGGGCGGCTCGCCACCGATGAGTGAGCGGCTGGCGTATTTACGGTACACGGGATCGGGATAGTGACGGGCGGCGATCGAGAATGCCTGCGCCATGGCCGATGGATTCATCGGTTCGCTCCACCAGAACGATCCGTCAATGAGACGCTTCAGTTCTTCATCGAACGTATCGAGGCCGATGCGGTACAGGAATTCGGCCATCTCGACACAGTGGGTCGTGTATCCGTTCTGTGCATACCCGTGACCGTGCCCGATGCCGTCCGCGGTGGCTCCCCACCGGCGCAGCCCGAAATACCCGTACGGGCTCCGTGCCGCAAAGGCCACAAGCGGCGCATGGTTGAAAGTGAGACCGCCGATGAGCGCCGTTGCCGTAATGGTCGTCTGACGGCAGAGCATGTCCATGCGGTAGTCGGCTATCTCCGTTAGAGCGGGCAGGAAGAGCTCGCGGATTATCCCCTGCGCTTCGTCATCGGGAACCCCGCCGGTCGCCCGGAGGAGATCGAGCGCCTCGATCATGGCCCTGAACCCGTATGTCTCCATGTACTTGGCGAAATGGAGCCTTCCCTTGTCGATCGTTTTGTTCGAGACATCGAGATCGAGCCAGTCGTACGTGAAGTAGTTCTTCCGGTACTGGTTGATGATGGTGAGCGCCCCTGTGCTGAACCGCGCATCCCCGGTCAGCGCATATGCGAGCGCGAGCGTCCGCGTCCATGCCCTGCACCGGTCATGCTCCCCGGCGCGGTAGTCACGGTCGAGGTCGACTCCCTCGAAATCCACCGTACGGTATTCGCCGCCAACCGGGCAGTAATGCTTGCCCGGCCCCTGGTACTGGAGGACGCAGCGGTGTTCCTCGCAGTAATAGTAGGCGCGCGCCCATCCGGGACCATCGGGGATCGTGAGGTCGCTCGCGAGTATCTTCTCGGCGGCTGCGATGACGGCATCGCCTTCCTTCCGTCCCCAGTCCGTGGATTTATACCGCTCGCGCATCTGACGGAGACCATCGCTGTCGAAGAGTGCGAACGGGATTTCCGCGCGCGGCATGATAATGAGGGGCAGGCTGATTCTGTCGCTCGAACGGAGAATGCTCTCGTCGGAGTCGGAGATACCTTCCAGCGAAAACACCGGCATGAACCATTCGCAGTACAGCACCGGCAGCTGTTTCAGGCGCTCTGCGGGAAGACGAAGAACTGCCATGCAGACCATCGAATCGCCGGGGGCGAGAACCGCTTTCCCCGGTGTAATGATGCCCGTTCCATAACCGCTGTCCGGACAATCGAGCCGTGCATGCACTGTGCGGGATTTCGTATCCTTGTTATAGACCGTGACGGGATATTCATATATGAGATCGCCCGACCGGTCGGGAATGGTGCTATAATCGACCTCGTTCCACCTGACATCGAGGAATCGTCTGGTAAGCCGCACGTTTCTGATCTCGATTTTACGCGAGGCTTCCTGTTCGGGATACCCCGTATTCATCGCCCAGAGGTTGAACGCTATGCCCGGACGGTCGTAGGTGAAATGGCTCTGACGGATGATCTCCGGCTGATTCAGGTCGAGGTGAATGGTCTGCCATCCGGGGCGCGGCATGTTGACGTCGATGGGACGGTAGACCATGTGTTTTTCCCCGGGGCGTTCGATAAAGATCATGACATCGACCGGCCCTCCGGTAATCCGTATGTCGAACTTGCAGAGCCCGTAGTTGTCGAGCCGCACCCCTTCGGGCAGGGGAAATGCGCAGAGGACGCGGTCTCCCACCGGAGCATCCCAGACAACGCTGCCATCCTTGTCCCACGCGATTTTTTCGATGTTGCCGTCACGTTTGATTGCGGTATCCGGGCCGGTCGGGATGGCGATGCTGTCACGGCGCGTTGCCTGCCTGCCGCAGGACAACAGGCAGAGCACAATAACGATCGGGGGAACTGCGGAGCGGATTTTCATTGATGACCTCACGGGATGATATGTATGTAAGTTCAGGCGCAGGAAATATCCGGTAATATCGGGAAAAAAGGCAGAAGGCACAAGGTATAAAAAACAGGCATAAGGCAAAAGGCATAAGGCACAAGTGAATGAAAAAACAGTGATTAAGGGGCAAAGGCACTGAGGCACTGAGTGTATGAGAAAACGGTGACAAAGGCACTGAGTGAATTGAAAAAAGGCACTGAGTGAAAATAATCCGCACAGCACCACCCGTCGTCCCCGAATCATTAATCGGGGACCCATCTCAAACCTTCAGGAAGAGAGCCGAAGCCTCTATTTGTCTCTTTTTCCCCCTATACCTTATTACCTGTCTTTATTCTTTCCCCCTTATGCCTTATGCCTTTTGCCTTATGCCTGCCTTTAAAGCCTTATGCCTGCCTTTAAAGCCTTCTGCCTGCAACAGGTGTTTGTATTAAACATTCATATAACTAACAGACGTTATTAATCAGCGCAAAAAAAAGAGCGTAGTCGCTCACTTATTACCGAGAGGTAATATAAACAATTTCACTGGATAAGTCAAGAGAAAAATAACGATGGTTATTATATTAATAAATCAAAGGAAGCGATAGTTAGTTTGATGAAGGGGGGGTAAGAGGATTTGAGATGCGGGAGGAAAAAGAGAATAGTAGGGTGCTGGTTGGATAATTATTATGATAGGATCGATATTAAATGGGAGCTTACAAATAAAATCAGCTATGCGTAGCATAACAGTAGTATAAATATTTACACGTTATCTCAACGTCCGCTGGATGTTCTTGTTATACAATGTTTTCTGTGCTGTCAGCTCTTTAAATTTACTATTTGAAATTCAATTAAGGCAGTAAATAAATCCTTAATTGAATTTTTATAATTATCATTACTAATTGAGTATCTGCTTTTAATATCTCCGAAATTGATATTACTATCATTTTCATAAATATCAAAGTATTTATTCTTAAGGTCAAAAGACAAAAAAAGAAATTCTTTGGGAAAGTCTCTCTCCGCAACTATTCTGACATTTTCACCCGGAGAATTCACAAAGTGAAAGTTTATCATAATAGAAGGAATCTTATCTTCTTTGTATGGTTTTTTAATTTTTAAGGTAATTGTCCAAGCAGTACTTTCACTAAAAATAATTGAGCTTTTAAATGATTCTACCTCTTTGTCAAAAAGGTTTTTGGGCAATTCAGGTATTATAAATTCAATTTTATTCTTTGCCTTTTGGTTATAAGCTTTTAACATCTGTGGAATTAATTCAAAAGTGTATTGATAAATATGCATCCATTTTTTACTGAGATTAATTTCTTTCTCTTTTAAAATGATTTCGCTTTTTTCATGTTCAACTTTCTTGCTTTCAATATTACCGATAAAAGCTTCAGCCCATTCATTAAATTCATGTTCAATTTTATCAATTTTATTCAATGACTCTTTATTCGTTATCGTGCCCTTCATTTCTGTCATTTCTTCTCTAAACCCCTTAATTTTTTCTACAATTTCGGATTTATCCTTTTTGCTGCTGATTAGTGAGCCCTTCGTCATCAAAAATAGCCCCACAGCATTAATAATTCCGCCAATCACAATCAACTTTTCATTTTCAAATATTTGAGCCATCAATAATGTTCCAAGTGCAATCACAAAGGTTCCAATATATATGTATCTATTCATGATAATTTTCTTTCATTTATGCACAACTTACATTCAACCCAATGCAGCTATAATTTCTGTATGAGGCACCCTCTAATCGAATCTCATTTTGTCAATAACTCTTGATATATCATAGTTTTGTGCATGGGCTGCTCCCTCCGCAGTCATCCATGCCCATAATATACCTATATCAAAATAGTAAAAATTATCCCCCTGTCAAGAGAAATATGTTCACTGGCGCTCCCACATTTTTTTGATAGAACCACCCGGGGATGAATCCTATGGCTAAATTCTTTATCTGGTTATTATTTATAGTGTTACATATCAGTCAACGATGGATTTTTTGGGATTTTCAGGTAATGAGAAAAGAAGGACTAAGGGACAGAAGGACAGAGGAACAAAGGGACAAAGGAGTCCCACTGGGACTTTATAGTGACCATAAAGAAGATATTTAACAATAGAATCCGCGTAAATCCGCTTGATCCGCGTAAATCCGCGTTCTATGAATTTATTTTAAAAATCCGTGTTCACTGCACGTATTATTTCTTCAAACCGCTCATGCGTTCCGTATACGCCAGTTCTCCATCCACTTGTACTTCGGCGGCAGGTATTCTCCGAGCGTCTTATCGGCTTTCCGCGAGAGATTTTTGAGCACTTCACGGTCTTCTTTCGTGAATTCGGGACGCCAGAGGGAATCGAGGGCATCATACAATTCACCGACCGTATTGATGGATGGAAGGCTCGAAGAGATATCCTTGTTCTGCCAGAGGTAGCGGAACGCGGCCTTCGGGTAGCTCGGGCCCCTGTATTCGGGCGAAAGCAGGCCGAGATACTGAGCGTATGCGACCATGGGGTCGCCTCCGAAGGGCTTGATACCTAGTATCCCGACCTGCTTTTCACGGCAGAGGGGGATGACCTTGCTGTACGTGTCCTGCGCATCGGCGCCCCATGCCTTGTTGTGGTGGAAATTGAGCGGCATCATGATATAATCGACCGGCGTGTGCTCCACCGCATAGAGGACTCCCGCTTCTTCGTGGGCCACCACGCCGACAGCGCGGATTTTTCCCTCGTCACGCATCTTGAAGAGGATATTGAGTTCGTCGTCGCCCTTGGTGTGGCTGTCGCCGTCATGGTAGACGATGCGGTAGAGGTCGATAAAATCAGTGTTGAATGTCCGGAGCGCCCCCTCGATCTCGGTGCGTACATCGTCCTGCACTGCAACGAGCGAGATAACCACCTTCTGACGTTTTCCCGCGAGCGATACTGACATGGGCTTGAACTGGTGGAAATTGCCGTGGTCGTACACATCGAAAAGCGTAATCCCGTTCTCGATGGCTTCCTGTATCTGACGGTCGCGGCCCTTTTCGTCCTTGAGGTTTTCCTCGCTGAGGTGTGATCCGAAACCGAGAAGGCTGACCTGAATCCCGGTTTTCCCGAGCGGGCGGTATACCATCTCATGGTTCAGGGGAGTGGGGAGACTGGGTATCTGGACCGTATCTTTGCCGTATGCCGGGACTGCCCCGATACCGATGGTTGCAACTCCCAGCGCGGATTTCCTGATCATGTCACGTCGTTTCATTGTGCGCCTCGTATCTTAAATGTTTTTAAATCTAAAATCGTAAATCAAAAATCGTAAATATCGTAAATCTGTACATGTCCGGTTATGTTCTTGCGTTTTTCCGGAAACAGGTGCCGAAACAGGTTCGGCGAGACCGTCATCCTGGACTCGTTTCAGGATCTGATCGCTTATAACATGCGCATTTATTTCTGTCGCCATGTATAAAATCGTAATTCATAAATCTAAAATCGTAAATCTAAAATCGTACTTTATACTTCATAAATCACTTTCCGGTTTCATTTCATCCCCATGAAATTACGGAGCAGCCACCGGCGTATAGCTTCCGAATAGGGGAGCGAATCGCCTCCTCCGAGTGAGTCGAGCCTGACCGCGCGCCCGGTAAGCCGTGAGACATTCGCCGCCACGAGCGCCCGGTGCTGTTCGAGAATCGCCTCGTACGGCCGGGGAACCGTGCGGTTGACGTAGAAATCGTGGAGAGTGAGAAACATGTGGTCGAAAATGGTCGCGGTGTCGGCCTCGAACAGCCTGTTTTCCTGCGCCGCATACACATCGATGTGATAGCTTCCCGGGTGTGCCCCGATATGGCACATGCCGATCATCGGCGGCTGTCCCTCGCGGGGTTTGTAAGTGAGGACGCAGAGTGACGACCCGATGGGCTTGGTCTCGCCTATCCACTTGCCAAGATCGAGCGGAGGGCGTTTTTCATCGATCCAGCGTGTCATGTCCATGAGGTATTCCCCGGTGAAGTACGCCGACTCGATTCCCCCGCCGAGCGCCGCGTGCGCATAGTTGATGACATGGGGGAACATCCATGTGAAATGAGGCTCGGGACAGTACGCTTCGTATGCCCGGACCGGCCCTTTTTCTCCGGCGAATTTTTGCATTTCCGCCACAACGGGCTGGAATTCGAGCGATGATGCGCTCATGACCGGCGCATCGTACGCCCGGGCGAGACGGATTACTTCCTCGGCATCGGCGATGGTCGCGGTAAACGGCCTGTTGATGAACACCGGTTTCCCCGCTTCGAGTGCAGGCTGGGCGAGCTCGAACACCTTACGGTAATCGGCGTGCTCCACATGGACGACATCCGATTCCTTTACGAGCTGCACCGGATCGGCGATGATTTTCTCGAAGCCGTAGGTTCTTTTGAGCGCTTCCGCCGCTTCGGGGACATCGTCCCAGACCGCATAGGGCCTGCAGCGCACGATACTGCGGTATTTCTCCGGCGGCTTGACAAACGACTCGACGAAACCATGGGAGCCGAGACCGAGCTGACCGACCTTGATTTTGGTGCTGTCCTGGGCAAAAGCGGGTGGTTTCCCGGCTGAGATAATTCCGGCAAGCCCACCCGCGGCGGCCGTTTTTAAAAAGGTTCTCCTCGTTTTCATGTTTGTATCTCCGACAATGGTAATGATTTATTCATGATGAAATATTTCACTGCGTTTATTTATAAAATAGAAGCCGAAACGAATTCGGCGTGACCGTCATCCTGAACTCGTTTCAGGATCTGATCGCTAATAACATGCGCAATTATTTATGTCGCAATGTATAATTCAACCTTCACCACCCTCTCAGTTCCTGTATCGTTTCAAAAGATAGTTACGGATCGATTCGTCGTAGGGGAGCGCATCGCTGCCTTTGAGGGAATCGAGTTTCACCGCCTTCCCGGACAGCCGTGAAGCATTCGTGGCAACGAGGGCACGGTGCTGTTCGAGAATCGCCTCGTACGGCCGCGGCGGTCTGCGGTTCACATAAAAGTCGTTGAGGGTCAGGAACATGCACTCGAAAATGTTTGCCGCATTGAGCTCTCCGCCCGCCACGAAATTCCTGCTCTCCTTGTACGCATAGACATAGATGTTGTAGGTTCCCGGGCTCTGTCCGATCTGGCACATGCCGATAATCGGCGGCTGCCCGTCACGTGGTTTATAGGTCAGGAGGCTGACCGCGGAACCGTATGGCCGTTTGGGGTCGACGAATTTCCCGTCCTCGATCCTGATATCCCCCATCTCGATGATGTAATCCCCGCTGAAATAGGCGGAGTCGATTCCCCCGCCGAGCGCGGCGTTAGCGAAATTGATGACATGGGGGAACATCCATGTGAAATACGGCTCCGGGCAGTACGCCATGTAGCTGCGCACCGGGCCCTTTTCCTCGGCGAATTTTCCGATGAGGGGGATTTCCGGCTGGAATTCGAGCGAGGATGCGCACATGAGGGGGGCGTTGTGCGCGCGGGCGAGGCGGACGATTTCCTCGGCATCGGCGATACTGGCGGCGAAGGGACGGTTGATGAACACCGGCTTGCCCATTTCGAGCGCGGGACGGGCGAGTTCGAGCACACGGCGGTAGTCGGCGTGTTCGACATGGACGACATCGGATTCTTTGACAAGCTCGACCGGGTCGCCGATGGCTTTCTCGAAGCCCATCGGGAGCATTTTTTCCGCGACGCCGGGGACATCGTCCCATACCGCGTACGGTTTGCACCGAATGATGTCCTTGTATTTCGGCGCCGGATTTTTGAACCGGCCCACGAAACCATGCGAGCCGAGACCGAGCTGCCCGATCTTCACCATCTTCATGTCCTGGGCGAATGCGGGCGCCTGACCTGCGGCAATGATGCCGCCGATTCCGGTAAGAGCGGATGTGCGGATAAACGAACGTCGGGTAGACATGAAAACACTCCGGAAAAGAGGATTTTTTTCTTTTTTTATGAGAATAATTTAAGGACAGAAGAAGGGAATGTAAAGGGGAAAGGAAGGCGGAAAATGCTTGACAGGGTGTGGATTTGTGGTATTTTGATATACATATATGAATGGTAAAGATATGATGCCGGGTTTGGAGTAAATCTGCCATGGAGCAAGTATCCAAAATCAAATCGGCAACTGTGATTGGAGCAATGCAGTTCCTTATATGCTTTGATAACGGCGAACAGAAGGTTTACGACTGTAAACCGCTTCTTTCACGCCCCCGGTTTTATCCTTTGAGGAATCCGGTGTTTTTCAAGGCTTTCAGGGTTGATACATGAGGGTATGGAATTTCGTGGAACGATGACATTGATCTGAGCGAATATGAATTATGGACAAACGGGAAGCCGGTTTTGAATGAATCGATGCAAAAGACAAATGACTACCAACACAGATAAATGGTTGATTTGAATGTTATTATGAGAAATAAATAGAAGAGACGGGAATTTTTTTATACAGAAAACAAGAGCCTAGTTTACCTGTTTTAACAGACTGTATTATCATTGTTAGAGAGGCCAGCAATATCCACTCAAAAGATCGTAACCTGAGCCAAGGTACATGAAAGATTGGGACTATATTCATCGCGCCGTTGATGCGATAAATGACCGACTTCTTACGGCCGACACCGAGGAAGACCTGCAGGCCGTCGGACTATGCTGTCGCGAGGCTCTCATCTCCCTGGCACAGGCTGTCTATGACGCGGATACTCATCCTCAAACTGACAGCGTGACGCCAAGTGCAACGGATGCGAAGCGGATGTTCGACGCCTACATCGCCGCCGTCTTGCCTGGTTCGGGGAATGAAGAGGCACGGAAGTTCGCGCGTGACGCTGTTGCCCTGGCCGACGCGCTTCAGCATCGCCGGACAGCCGTAAGAGCTGATGGCGAGCTGGCTGCCGCAGCAGTCGAGTCAGTTGTGCGCGTGGTCGAGATCATCTCTGGACAAGAACCGCATTCGCGAGAGCCTTGGCAAGGAGTTGAGCTCCAAGAACGGTATTTTGCCTGGTCCGGTCCAGGATTACACGCGCTCGAGGACTGGCCACCTGTGCCAACCCCTTCTGGCCTGCCGGATGCAATTCGCGCGGCTGGTATGGTTCCAAGCTTTTGTATGCGTGATCGATTGTATCATCATCTGGCCCAAGGTTGCCTTCAGCTCTACGAAACGGACCGCCGTAAGTGGCGTCGAGAGTTGAACACAGGTGATATTAAGCAAGTTCTGCTTGTAAAGGCCGAGTAAGAGGGCCGCCTAACAAGCGCGTGGTACCGACAGAGTTGAGGAGTTGTTCAGATTGGTCGTGCCTCGCTTAAAGTGCACAAGACGCCGTTGCGTATGGCGGGTGGGCGTGTTCTTCTCAAAGAGGGATTTTTATAGAAAGTTTAATCAAAAGAATTCCTCGGAGTTCTACTCTTGGGTTATCATGCTTTGGTTTTTTCAGAAATTCCGTTGGCACGAAGTACCAGAAAATTGGCGTAATACCACGTAGTTCTGCTGCGAGGATAGTCAATTTCCAGGAATTTCTTTATTTTACTGAACTGAGTGTTCGAGGCATTGTGTCTGCGTTACTAAACCGCCGAACAGAGTTGACCTCTTGTTATCAGTTCGGAAAATTTTTTATTATGCAAAAAGTCTGAACGCAAGAAAATGCGAGTGGCGATACTGATAGTATGGTTTACGAAGAAAAAAGAGGAGAAATATGATCAGACAGTATATACAATCTGCCATGAAGCGTGCGAGATATGAAATCCTCCAGGATGACAAGACATATTACGGCGAGATTCTGGAGTGTCCCGGTGTTTATTCAAATGCTTCGACCCTGGAGCAGTGCAGAAATGAGTTGGAGGAGGTTTTGGAGGAATGGATTCTGTTTCGTGTTTATAAGAATCTCCCGATTCCTAAAATCGATGCAAACGAAATCAGGATTAAGAAACAGGTAGTTGTCTGATGCCGCCTTTAGGCCCAGTTAAAAGAGACGTCCTTGTCAGGTGCCTCAGGAAGTGCGGCTTTGATGGCCCATATTCCGGCGGAAAGCATTCCTTTATGCTCAGAGGGGATTTGACCCTCACAATTCCGAATCCTCACAAGAAAGACATCGGTAAAGAGTTTCTGGCAAGAATTCTGCGACAGGCTGGAATATCAATAGAAGAATGGGAAAAGTACTGACCCGGATTCTTATATAAAAAACTAATCCGCGAAAATTCGCGTTCCATTTCTTCCCTTGGATTCATTCTTAAATTTTAGATATGTGATTCATGAGCATTTCCGCATGACACTCATTTCTTCTGGCTTTCATAGAAATTTCTCAAAACATAGAGCCGTATCCCCTCCGAATAGGGAAGCGCATCCTCGCCGCCGAGCGAATCGAGCGTCACCGCGCACCCTCTGAGCCTCGATACATTGGCGGCGACAAGAGTGCGGTGCTGTTCGAGGATCGCCTCGTACGGGCGCGGCACCTTTCTGAACGAATAGAGGTCGTTGAGCTTGTCGAACATATTCATGTCCCATTTGCCCTGGAGGGTGAAGTCCCTGTTTTCCTGCGCTCCATACACATCGATATGGAACTGCCCCTTGTAGTTCCCGATATGGCACATGCCGATCATGGGGGGCTGACCCTCACGGGGTTTGTAGGTGAGAACGCACAGAGATGCCCCGATCTGTTCCTTTTCGATGCGCCATGTCCGCATATCGATCCCGAAATGCCCGGTGAAATAGACCGAATCGATGCCGCCGCCGAGCGCCGCATGAGCGTAATTGATGACATGGGGGAAATGCCAGGTGAAATGCGCCTCGGGGCCGTATGCTTCGTACGCGCGGATGGGGCCTTTTTCCACGGCGAACTTCTGCATTTCGGGGATTTCCCCTCCGAATTCGAGCGATGACGCGCTCATGAGCGGGGCGTCATATTTTCGGGCGAGCCGGACGATTTCCTCGGCATCGGCGATTGTCGCGGTGAACGGCCGGTTGATGAATACGGGCTTACCCATTTCGAGCGCCGGCTGGGCGAGCTCGAACACCTTACGGTAATCGGCGTGCTCGATATGGATGCAGTCGCACTCGCGGACGAGGGTGACCGGGTCTTTGTAAACCTTTTCGTAGATATCGCCCTTCATGAATTCGGCGACTCCGGGTACATCGTCCCATACGCCGTAGGGTCTGACAAGTATCGGTTTCGTGTAGTCAGCGGGCGGATTCTTGAATCGCGCGGCGAAGCTGTGTGAACCGAGACCCAGAACCCCGATTTTGAGGATTTTCCCGTCCTTTGCATACGCCGGAGCTTTCCCCGCCGCGACAATTCCGGCTATGCCCGCCAGGGCTGTTTTCGTTATGATGGAGCCTTTTTCCGTTTTCATGCCGTATTCCTTTTCTTCGGTCGAAACGTATGTATTCATGTTTTATGGTTTATCGATAGTTTTACAGTAATTATTGCGCCGGTGGATAGATTGTGATATTTAATAACGTCATGCCGAACTTGTTTCGGCATCTGTTCCTGCTCTTTGTATCCTTATTTGATCCACGAAGCAATAATTCCGTCGACTTCACTGTTTTTTGTTCAATGTCCGGTTGACAATGTAACGGCGGATGCCTTCCGAATAGGGAAGAGCGTCTTCCCCGCCGAGCGAATCGAGACTGACCGCTTTCCCGGTAAGCCGTGAGACATTCGCTGCCACGAGGGCGCGGTGCTGTTCGAGAATTGCCTCGTACGGCCGAGGAACAGTGCGGCTGACAAAGAACTCGTGGAGCGCGGTGAACATGTGATCGAACAGGGTCTTGTTATCCGCCTGAAAGAGCTTGTTTTCCTGCATGCAGTATACATCGATGTGGTATCCCCCGGGCTGGGCGCCGCAGTGGTTCATCCCGATGACCGGCGGCTGGCCCTCGCGCGGTTTATAGGTGAGAACGCAGAGGGACGAGCCGATCGGTTTTTTGTCGAGTGTCCACGACCGGAGCTCCATGACATAGTCACCGGCGAAATAGGCAGACTCGAATCCTCCGCCGAGAGCCGCATGGGCATAGTTGATGACATGGGGGAAGTGCCAGGTGAAATGCGGCTCGCAGCAGTATGCCTCATAGGCGCGGAGCGGCCCTTTGTCCACGATAAACTTCTGCATGTCCATAATCTCCGGCTGGAACTCGAGCGACGAGGCGCTCATGAGCGGCGTATTGTATGCCCGCGCGAGCCGTACCGCTTCCTCGGCATCGGCGATTGTTGCGGTGAACGGCCGGTTGATGAACACGGGCTTTCCCATTTCGAGCGCGGGCTGAGCGAGCTCGAACACCTTACGGTAATCCGCGTGCATCACGAGAATACCGTCCGATTCCTTCACTACCTCGACCGGGTCGCGCATCACCTTTTCGAAGAGATCGCCCTTCATCGCATCGGCAACCTCGGGGATATCGTCCCATACGGCGTACGGTTTACATTTCACCGGGCCTTTGAAACTCTCCGGCGGAGTTTTGAACCTTCCGAGAAAATTATGAGAGCCGAGCCCGAGCCTGCTGAGCTTCAGCATACCCATATCACGGGCGAATACGGGAGCATGCCCGGATGCGAGAATTCCTGCGATCCCGGTCAGGGCGGTTTTCTTCATGAATGAACGTCTCGTTTCCATGGCGGTCACCTTTTCGAATGATTCGGAGCAGTATTGTTTTGTAAAGAGAAGTATAACACTGTCGGACGGTTATTTCAAGTGTCATGGAAATAAATAATGAAGTTTTCAAAAGTATTGGTTATGAATAGAATATGAACCAGAAAGGCCTGTGGATTAAACCCGTTGAAAAGCCCCGAATATGCGAACGGTTTTCGGGAAAAGAAGCGCAACTGTCCGAGCGCATCGAAGATGTGTGAGTTTTGCGCTTCCCGAAAATCGCGAAGCATATGAGGAAACAGGTTTTTCACGGGCGCCCTTTCCTTTGGATACTTTCCTTTGGGCGTGCAAAGGAAAGTATCATATTAATAAAGTGTTTTGAGAAAAAAGAGGGATTACTATCATATATTAACTTGTTTAATGCCCTTCCATTATGCATTATCATGTACAATACTGTACCGTTGTCCGGAAAATAAAAATAGCCATGATGATCGTTGATTGTCACAACGAGGGATTAAAAGTTTTTCAGATAAACTCCATATAAAAAAGAGAATACATATGAGACTCGTTAGAATTGTCTTATTCGTTTGGGTTGTGTTATTTCCGTTGAGAAATATTTTCGCGGACGGAAGATGGACGAATTATATAAATGCAAATGTATTAAACGATATGCTTGTCCATGGTGATTATATCTGGTACGCGAGCGAAAAAGGCGGCGTTGTACGCTTAAATTATGAAGACCGGTCGTTGATACAATATACGACTGCCGATGGCCTTGGTGACAACCGTGTGATTTCGATAGCGATGGGACCCGATGGTGATATATGGTGCGGAGTGAACAATGATGGCGTATTGAGATATGATGGTCGAACATGGAAAACGTATACTTCCGCTGATGGACTTGCCGGTAACAGTATCTACACCATAAAACTGGCTCCTGACAAATCATTATGGTTCGGGAGCTTCGGGAAAGGAGTATCCAGATTTGATGGTGAATCGTGGACGGCATATTCCGTTTCCATCGGTTATAGTATCAATGGAATAGACTTCGGACCGGACGGTGATGTATGGCTTGCCACCGGGAATGGAGTGTACCGGTTTGACGGTGTGGAATGGAAACATTTTACTAAAGCCGATGGCATGCCGGTTGACAATATTTATTCGGTTGCAGTTGGTCTTGATGGTGATATATGGTGCGGTACACCTGAAAATGGTGTCCTCCGGTACAACGGCACAACATGGACATCGTATACGACCGCTGATGGTTTGGCTGATAATTATGTGTATCCTGTCTATATAGATGCCCATAATGGAGTCTGGTGCGGTTCAGTGTCCGGTCTGTCACATTTTACTGACGGACGATGGACAAAATACACGGTTGAAGATGGTCTGCCTGACAATTATATACGGTCGATTTGTTCGACTTCTGACAATGTTCTTTGGTTCGGTACGAGGGATCGTGGCATAACGCGGTATGACGGAAAGACATGGACAACATGCCCCGTTGATAAGATGTTTCCGGACAATCAAATTTGTTCAATCGCCGTAGGTCGTGATGGCTGCATATGGTTTGGAACATGTTATAATGGCGTTTCACGGTACGATGGGGAGACATGGAAAATATTCACAATCGAAAATGGATTAGCCGGTAACTACATCAATGCCATTATCACGAAATCCGATGGGTCTGTATGGTTCGGAACGAATGGAGGTGTTTCACGCTTTGATGGTAAAACATGGAAAAACTACTCGACCGAAAACGGTTTGGTTGACAATGAAGTACATTGCGCTGTTATTGGCCCCGGAAACGATGTCTGGTTTGGAACCTCCGGAGGTGTATCGAAATTTGATGGAACAACATGGACGAATTATACGATAGAAGACGGATTAGTCGATAACCGGGTTGAATCTGTCGCTTTAGGCCCTGATAACAGTTTGTGGTTCGGTACTCACGGGGGTGTTTCGAGGTTTGACGGTCAGACATGGACAACCTATACTTACGCTGACGGTCTTCTTTACGATACCGTTGTGGCAATAGCGATTGAGGGAAACGGGGTAGCCTGGTTTGCAACAATGGATTACCCGGATGATGGTGAAGCATCGTCAGGTAACAATCAGGCTCTTTCGGAAAAAATCGGAGGCATGTACCCCGGTGGCGTATCACGTTTCGACGGTCGAACATGGACGACGTATACACATAAAAATGGTCTTGCCCTTGACTGGATAAGCTCTATAATGATTGCTCCCGATGGAGATATCTGGTTTGCTACATGCGGGGACAGAGGCGGTGGAATTTCAAGATTCAATGGTGATACATGGAAAACGTATACGACCGCTGATGGTTTAGCCGGTGATAACGTTTATGTGATCGTTTCCGGCCCGGATAATAAGATTTATTGTGGTACATGGAGGGGTGTTTCGGTTTATGAAGAGACAAGCATTACACATGTAAAGAACCCAGACGTTTTGCCGGTATCGTGTTTGTTTTCCGGAATATATCCGAATCCATTCAATTCCTCGACAGTTATCGAATTCTCATTGGCTGATGATAATTGGGCACAGCTTGTCATATACTCGATGACCGGCCAGAAAGTACGAACACTCTTGTCCGGAAAAATCGGTCCTGGAACTCATTCAATCCATTGGGATGGAAGGAACGATATGGGGAACGTCGTTTCCTCCGGGATATATTTTGCACATCTTCATTCGGGTATCGATACCGCTTCACGAAAAATGCTATTCATCAAATGATCGATATTTTTCTGCCTTCTATAATACTTTAAAAGTCTTATGATAAAGTCTGTATGTGTGGATATAAGCTGTCAAGGGTCGGCATGAAGTGCCGATCCCCGATTAATGATTCGGGGACATGTTTACATGCCCTTGACAGCACCGAAACAATACATTTCATTATCGGGCTCGTGAAAAATATACTTTTTCACAGCCCTCATAAACAAAGGAGCGGAACCATGACATTTCGACAGGTACTTATATGGAGCATGCTTGTAATACCGTGCGCGGGAATATCCTATGCCGATGTCACATCCGATGATATCGCCCGGTCGCTCAGGCAGAATCTCAGGCACCCTTATCTCTACTTCACCGAGGATGAAAAACCCGCCATCCTCGACCGGATCGATCGTGACCCCGCATGCCGTGATATCATGAACAGGCTCCTCGCCGAGGCAAACCGTCTGCTCTATACTCCGGTCGTGACTCCGCTGCCCCGTGAGCTTAAAGATTCACGGTTCGATACGAGCGGCGACTTTCTGAGCGTTTACGGGCAGTACCGGAGAGCGGCGTACATCCTCGCGTTTCTGTACCAGATGACCGGAGAGGAGAAATATGCCGCCAAATCCTTCGAATTCGCCCAGGTCCTCTGTGACATGGAAACCTGGGTCATGCGCGCCTGCCAGTTCGCCAAGGCGTACAAGCGTGTCAGTCCGTGGAATGTGACCGATGACAAGGTGGTGTTCACCTATGCGATTCTCGCCAGCGACACCGCGAGCGATCTCTCGGCGGTATACGACTGGCTCTACCCGGTACTTACTGTCGAGCAGCGTGACTGGATACGGGGCGCTCTCATGGAGAAGGCGATTATCCAGGTTCGCGGAAACTACCAGTATCACTGGTGGTCGACCGCCTACCGCTGCAACTGGTGCGCCTGGTGCAATACCGGGCTCGGGCTTGCCGCGCTCACCCTTCTGACCGAGAATCCCGAGCTTACCGATGTCATAGCCGAGTCGTACAACCGTATCGGCAGAACATTCGATGAAATCGGCGTTGACGGCGGATGGCAGGAGGGAGCCGCGTACTGGGCGCAGACTGTCCGAATGTCCCTGCTTTTCATGGATTCCCTGAAACGGCTTACGAACGGTCAATATGATCTGTTCAAACACCCGAAAATAGCGAACAATCCGGTCAACTTTCCCCTCTATCTCAGCATACCGCCACGCTGGGACGCCGTGAACTTCGAGGATGCGGGCATGCACAAGGTCGGCTCGCCCCGTCTCTATAACAAGCTCGCCCTCGAAACGGGAAACAGGGAGAGCGCGTGGATTCTCGAAACCATGTTCGGAGACGGCGACGATATCTTCGACATCATATGGCCGAAAAACACGGTGAAGCCGGGACTTCCCGAACAGACATCCATCCACTTCCGCACGATCGACTGGGTCGTCATGAGGAGCGATTTCACCGATCCCGATAAGGTCATGGTGGCGTGCAAGGCCGGAAAAAACGACGATCCTCATCACGGCCATCTCGACTGCGGTGAGTTCACCGTCTTCTGGCATGGCGCGGGATACATAGCCGACCTCGGCACCGCCGTATACGATGAAAAGTATTTCGACGCCGAAAAGTACGATACTCCCCATGCATCGAGTGCCGGTCACAATCTGATTTTTGTGAACGGGGAACAGCAGATTCCCGGAAAACTGTACAAGCAGCCGGTCGATGAGCGTATCGGCGGCAAAGTCATCGAATTCCGGCCCGGCAAAGACCGCGATTATACCCTCATGGACCCGTCAGACGCCTATCCGAAGAAAGAGTTGAAAAAATGGCGCCGTCATATCATTCTCGAAAAGCCGGTTATCACCGTTGTTGTCGATGAGGTCGAATCACGGAAAGGGGCGGAGATAGAGGCGAGATTTCATTCCGACTGCACGCAGGTCATCAGGGACGGGTATACGCTGCTCGATGGCACCGATGGCGATATGGCGCTCATCCCCGTTGTAGAGTGTCCGTTTGCGTTCCGGCCCGCGCGGCATGCGTATCTCGCGCTCCAGAAACAGGCATCCTTCCAGTGGATACCCTATAACGGCACCGTGCTCGATGCTCCCGCCGACCGGACTGTCATAGCGCATATCATACTCCCGGTCGGCAGCGACAGGGAAGCCCGTGCCATTGTGAAATCGGCGAAAAGAACTCTTGACCGCGCGGGGAATTATTCGTTATCGTTCTCAGCGAATGGTAAACGGTATTCATATACATTCAAAAATGAACCGGATGGACTCGTGCTGGAACAAGGGCGATAATCTATAATAATATCGACATGTTATTCTGTAAACGCTGATCCGGATTATACGTGAAAATGTTTTACCACAAAGACATGAAGACACAAAGAGGCATAATAGATTAATCCGGTTATCCGGTTTGATAAGCATAGAAAACCTTTATAATCAGAATTGATAATTTCTTCCGATAGTATGTGATCCCCCCTGCCTGCGGCATCCCCCCTTTTTAAGGGGGGCGCGGCTTTTGGGGCGCTTTCATCCCCCTTTCTTTTATAAGGGGGACACGGCGAAGCCGAGGGGGATCAATCATGTTGGCTGATTTAACTGGATAACCGAATAGATTAATAATACTATCTATAGTGATAATTAATCGTCAACTTCAAAGAAAATATAAAAACAAATCCGCGTAAATCCGCGTTCCATTGTTTGAAAAGGATGCTGCCATGAAAAACAGCTTAAAAATATGTCTCATCCTGATTAGTGTATCTCTGTTCTGCATATTCTCTGAAACTCCCGCGCAGAAGCTGCCCGATGTTGTCGTCAGGATGTACAACGGCAGGCCAACCGTCTTCATCGACGGCAAACCCGATGCGCTTCCCGGGTACTGCCCCTGGTACACGAAACCATTCTTCGAGAAATTCATGGCTCCGCTGTACCGCCATGACTTCGGGGTCTATCTGCTGGACCTCGAGAGCGTTTCCGGGGACTCCTGGGGCTCGCGATTCTGGAAGGGCGACACGATCACGAGCGAACCTCTGCCGGCGGCGACCGATCTGGTCACCATCGACGAGCAGGCCGGTCAGATCAAAAAGGGTGCTCCCAATGCGTATCTGATCATTCGATTCATGCCTCGACCGCCGGAATCCTGGTCAACTCTCCATCCTGCGGAGTTTTTCATCGATGAGGATGGAGGGATTCACGATACCCCGTCGCTTGCGTCCGACCTCTTCTGGGAGAAGGCGTCCGAATTCTGCACCGCGCTTGTCCGGTATGTCGAGTCGAGTCCCTGGGCCGACCGTGTCATCGGGTACATGAATATCCACCTCGCCGAGGGTGTCCACATTCCGGTTGCCGAGGGATATCTCTTCGATCACAATCCATCGATGGTTCTAAAATGGCGGCAATTCCTCAGGAACAAGTATGGTACCGTCGAAAAACTGCGGGCAGCCTATGGTGACAGTACTGCGACGTTCGAATCCATGCGGGTTCCGAAAGACAGGCTGCGCGGGAAAGTGCCTGAGGTGTCGAATATCCTCTACTGGCAGAATGCGGCGGACAACCGCGGGCTTCGCGACTATCTCGAGCTCCAGCGCGAGCTCTTTCACCGGCGGGTCCGTCAGATCGGCGCCGGCATGAAAAAGGGCGCCGACCGTAATGTTCTCTTCATGCATGACGCCATGAAACAGCCGATGCAGGGGTGGAACCTGTTCGGATTCTTTTCGATCGGGCCGGAGCGATATACATCATGGAATCCGGCGTTCCCGGAACTCATGGCGGGATCGGGCTCTATCGGCGTCGAAACGTTATTCGGCGACACTCCGGGTTTCACCGGATTGATAACTCCCCACGATTACCAGGCCCGCGGTCTGGGGGGAGTGTACGAACCCGAAGGAATGGCCGATTCGGCGGTCCTCCGGGGTACCTGTTTCTGGAGCGAGATGGATACACGGTACTGCGTCAACTGCCGTAACGACGGGTCTCAGACGCTCGGAGCCGCTCATACGGTCGATGACTGGGCGGCGCTCACCTGGCGTAATTTCGCGAGCGGATGGACACGGGGCTTCGGCTCATACTGGCACCATTCGTGGACTGTCGCGGACGACTGGTTTTATTCCGAAGACCTGCATAAGGTGATCGACCGGCAGATCGAGGTGATACGGGAATCTATCGATTGGGTGCACGAGGACGTTCCCGGTATCGCGATGATTCTGGACGACTCCTCGGTACTTGAAACAAACGGGTCGGGGAATTACCTCAACGAAGCGGTCATGTGGGAATACAAGCAGGGGCTCGCCCGGTGCGGTGTGCCCTTCAGAATTTACCTGTTCGATGACATTGCTCTCGATAATTTTCCCAAACACCGTGTGTACTATTTCCCGAATCTGTTCCGTGTCGATGACGACCGTCTGGCGCTGCTGAAGAAAAAAGTATTCCGTGACGGCAACATCGTTGTATGGGGTCCGGGTTCGGGTATTTCCGATGGAGAGAAGATCGGCGCCGAATCGGCGGCGAAATTGACCGGCTTCAGGTTCACCATGCTTCCGGCGAACGCCCAGCGGCGTATCCTTATTTCCAATTTCGATCACCCGGTCACGCGGGGCTGTGACGAGTCGCTGGTCATCGGAGGTCCGCTTGCCTACGGGCCGGTGCTCATTCCGGTGGATGGTGTCGAGCTCGGCCGTGCCTGGACAAAAGGCGGCATGAACATGACAGGCTTGGCTATAAAGGAATTCGGCAGCGGCGCAAAAGGGAATGGGAAGGGATCGTACGGCGATGGCGATTATGCCGCCATTTTCACGACAGCGGTTCAGATACCGGCCGATATGTGGCGGAATATCGCGCGGTATGCCGGAGCCCATGTTTACTGCGAGTCCAACGATATCCTGCTTGCCGATTCTAGCGTTATCTCCCTCCATTCGCTCATGCCGGGACGCAGAACAATCAGGCTTCCCGAAAAAAAGCAGGTACGCGATCTCATCGACGGCAAAATTCTGTCCAGAAACACACGCGAGTTTTCATTCGATCTGCATGCTCCGGGAACGCGGGTGTTTTTGCTTGAGTAGCGGAAGGTTCAATGAAGAATTATTGCTCCGGCGATTAGACAGTGACTTCGGAGACGTCATGCCGAGCTTGATTAGGCATCTATTTAAAATATTAGTATCGATATTTATTCGCCGGAGCAATAATTAATGGTGTCCGGTTAAATTTCATTAATGTAGGGGACAGGCCCCGTCCTGTCTCTGCACGAAAAAAGGATATATTCTATAAATACCATATTTTATACAGGAGGAACGTGTTCATGATCATGATACGGAGATTGTTGTTCGTTTTTCTGTTTGCTGTCGCTGCGGCGTCGCTGTATGGCGATATCACCGTGCAGGATATCGATGGGGCGATCGATAAAAATATGCTCAGACATCCGTACCTCTATTTCAGCGAGGATGATAAACCCGCTCTGCTCGAACGGATCAATAATGACCCGGAAACCCGTGACATCATGGCAAAACTTCTGGCCGAAGCCAACCGTCTCATGTACACCCCGGTGGAGACCGAAGCCCCGACAGAGCCGAGAAATCCCCGCTACTGGACGGATAACAAGGCTATCGGCTATGTCGGCTCGAATACCGATGCTGCGCTCACCCTCGCCTTTGTTTACCAGATGACCGGGGACGAAAAGTATGCCCGGAAAGCGTTCGAGTTCGCCGATGTCCTGTGCGACCTCAGGTCGTGGACATACCGCGCACATGAATTTCCCATCATTTACAGCCGTGTCTGGCCGTGGAATGTGAAGGATGACGAGGTTGTTTTTACGTTCGACATCAGGACCGGCGACATGGCCTACGAGCTTGCGGCTGTCTATGACTGGCTGTATCCCGCGCTCGATAAACGCCAGCGCGACCGCATCAGAAGCGGCCTCCTCGAAAACGCCGTGACCCGTGTCCGCGGGAATTTCGACTATCACTGGTGGGCGTCATCGTACCGCTGCAACTGGTGCGGCATATGCCTCTCCGGGCTCGGGGTCGCTTCCCTGGCGCTTCTGACCGAAGACCCCCAGCTCGTCGATGTTGTCGCCGAATGTTACAACCGCATGGGCAGGATGTTCAATGAAATCGGCGTGGATGGCGGCTGGCAGGAAGGCAGGGGATACTGGGCGTACGGTATGCGGAGCTGCGTTTTTTTCATGGAATCACTCAAACGGCTTTCGGGCGGGAAATACGATCTCTACAGTCATCCGCGAATCCAGAGTAATCCCGCCGCATTCGCCCTGTACGGCCTGACCGGGTATTTCGGCGACGGTACCGGCGCGGTCGTGGGATCGACCCATCTGCTGAACAGGCTGACCGATGAAACCGAAAACAGCGAGGCAGCATGGTACCGTGCGAACATGCTCGGCGCGGGAAACACCATGTACGATATCCTCTGGCCCCGGAGCAGTGTGAAGCCGGTCGAACCCGTGCAGAAATCCCGTCACTTCAGGAGCATCGGCTGGGTGGTCATGCGGAGCGATTTCAAAAATCCCGAGACCGTGACCGTGGCATGCAAGGCGGGCCTGAACGATGACCCCCATCACGGCCATCTCGACTGCGGGCAGGTTATCGTCACCTGGCGGGACACGTTTTTTATCAACGACCTCGGCTCCGGCAACTATTTCTACGATGAAAAGTATTTCGATGAGGTTCGCTGGAAATATCCTCAGGCATCGAGTCTCGGTCATAACCTCGTGCTCGTGAACGGAGAAGAGCAGATTTCCGCCAAGTATAAAGACCAGCCCTGGCAGGAGGGTATCGGCGGCAAAGTCATCGAGTTCCGTCCCGGCAATGACCGCGATTATACGCTTTTGGACCCGACGAACGCCTATCCGAAAAAGGAGCTGAAAGGCTGGCGCCGTCATATCATTCTCGAAAAGCCGGTCATCACCGTGCTGCTCGACGAGGTGAAATCGAATCCCGGCGCGGAGATCGAAACCCGTTTCCATTCGGACTGTACAGCCGATGTAAAGGACGGGTATGTGCTTCTTGATCATAAAAAGGGGACGATGGCGCTGATTCCCGTGACGGATGGCGATTTTACCATACGGCCGGGCAGACATCCCTATCTTCCGGTGCGTAAGGACGCCGTTTTCCAGTGGATACCGTACTTCGGAACGGTGGCGCAGGCCCGCGGAGAGACAACACGGATCGCGACAGTCATTCTGCCGGTCAGAGATAACAATGAGGCTGCCAGAATACGGAAATCGGTAAAGAGCTCGTCTGACAAGTCCGGAAACCTCTCCCTTTCGTTCGAAAAGGACGGCAGGACATACCGGTATTCGTTCGAGAGGACTGACGACGGACTCGTTCTTGCGAAATAACTACAGAAACAACAACATAATACAGTATGAAAGGGCAGTTGCCGTATGAGAAGATATGTACAATGCATTATTCCGCTGCTCACGGTATTCATGGTGTCCGGCGCGTTCCCGTGCAGTTCCGATGTCATTATGCCGTATGTGTTCGGCGACAACATGGTTCTTCAGCGTGATAAGGACATCATGGTCTGGGGAACCGCTTCACCGCAGGAAAAGGTGCTCGTTGAAATCAACGGAAACCGCGGTACCGCAACCGCCGGAAAGGACGGCCGCTGGATGGCCAGGCTCAGGCCGCTGAAAGCCGGCGGGCCTTACACTTTGACCGTGACGGGGAAAACCGTTCTCACGTTCGGGAATGTTATGATCGGCGAGGTCTGGCTCTGTTCCGGGCAGTCCAACATGTGGTTGCCCCTCGGGGAACTCCACGATATTCCGAAGGATGTGGAGCCGGCGGCGAATCCCGATATCAGGCTCTTCTCCGTGTGGTCACCCGAGAACGATTCATACGGCAAGACGCCCGCATGGACAGCCTGCGGCCCCGAAACGCTCGGGGAATTTTCCGCGGTTGCCTACTTCTTCGGCAGGAGACTCCAGGCTGAACTGCATGTTCCGGTCGGGCTCATTCACTCATCGATGGGCGGTTCAGTCCCTGAAGCGTGGATGACGCGGAAAACGCTCGATTCGGAGCCGCTGTTCAGCCCGATCGTCACGTACTGGGACTCCGTTCTGGTCGCAAATCCGGGGAGCATGAGCCGGTTCGAAGCGTATCTCGCCGCTCTGGCTCTGTCGAAAACCAGGGGAAATCCTCCTCCCGCGGATCCGAATCTTACATTCGTTCCAAAGCCGCTCAGGTTTTACATGCGCTACCCGGAGGGTATTTACAATGCCCAGCTTGCCCCGCTGATTCCGTTTACCATCCGTGGCGTCATCTGGTACCAGGGTGAGTCAAGCATCAGCCGCGCATGGCAGTACAGGGCGCTTTTCCCCATGATGATCCTCGAATGGCGCAAGCTCTGGGGACAGGGGAATTTCCCGTTCCTCTATGTACAGATTTCCGGTTACCGGGGGGGTGAAACCATTCCCGAACTGCGCGAATCCCAGCTCGTGGCGCTCTCCATGCCGAACACCGCGATGGTGGTCACTGTGGACATCGGCGAGCCGGACAATGTGCACGCCAACGATAAATGGGATGTCGGCGGCAGACTCGCTCTCGCGGCGCTCAATACGACCTATGGCCGCGATATCGTTTCCTCCGGACCGCTCTACCGGGCGATGACGATACAGGGAAACACCGCACGGTTGCAATTCGATCATGCGGAGGGATTACGGGCTTCGGGCGGCGCTGCGCTTACGGGATTCGAGATAGCGGGTGAAGACAGGATATTCCATCCGGCGGTCGCGCGTATCCAGGGCAACGAAGTCGTGGTTTCAGGCGAACGGCTGCCGCACCCGGTTGCTGTCCGGTACGGATGGAGCGATGTTCCGAAGTGCAATCTCTACAATGCCGCCGGATTGCCCGCTTCGCCGTTCCGCACGGATACCTGGCCGGGGATCACCGATGGCATCCTTGTACCGGATCCGCTGCGATGAAATGCTGTTTCATACCCGTTTACACAGAGACAAGTACGGAATAACAGGTACGGTTTCGGATTAACTATCCTGTACCAATCGTACTTAATAAATCGTTAATCATTCATTATATTATCGGATGTCTGTACTGCGATTATTGATGAGATGATCACATGAACTTTAACATCGAGCGCCTGTCACAGAAAGGGAAAACCATGAAAACTGATTTACTGCGGAAAAACACCGGATTCACCTGTTTCGGCCTGATGCGGAAAACATCCGGTACCCGCATGTGTGTCACTTTTTTTATCATTTTTGCGGCCTTTCTGCAGGTATCGGTCGCATTGCCCGATGTCAGCCTTCCTTCCATATTCGGCAGCAACATGGTGCTTCAGCGTGATATGAAGGTGCCGGTGTGGGGTACCGCCGGGCCGGGAGAGAAGGTCACTGTTTCAATCGATGGCAAATCCGTGCGGACGACAGCGGGAAAGGACGGCCGCTGGATGGTCAAACTTGACAAGATGGAGGCCGGGGGCCCGTTCGAGCTTGTTGTCCGGGGCGGCAATACCGTGAAGCTTACCGGCATTCTTGTCGGCGATGTATGGGTGTGTTCCGGGCAGTCGAACATGCAGTGGGCGATGTCGCAGGTCAAGAATAACGAGCAGGAGATCGCTTCCGCCGATTATCCCGATATACGGCTGTTTTCGGTTTCCAGGGTTTCAAAGACGACTCCGCAGTACGATTTTCCGGGGACGAAACCGGAGTGGGTGACGTGCAATCCGGAGACAGTCAAGAGTTTTTCGGCGGTTGCCTATTTTTTCGGCAAGAACATTCATAAGGAGATCGGCGTGCCGATCGGGCTGATCCATTCTTCATGGGGTGGTTCGTTCGCGGAGGCATGGACGAGGCTTGAAACGCTCAAATCCGTTGCCGAACTGCGGCCCCTTGTCGAGAACCTCGATACGATGGCGGCCGATTATCCCGGGATAAAGGCGGAATACGACCGGAAAAATGCGGAACTGCAGAAAGCGGCAGCCGAAGGGAAACAGGTAACCCTCCTGTATCCTCCCCCGCGCGGGCCGGAAACGCGCGACTGGCCGGCCGGCCTTTATAACGCCATGATAGCGCCGATGGTGCCCTATGCTATCCGTGGAGTTATTTGGTACCAGGGCGAATCGAATTCCATATGCGCCTGGCAGTACCGCACCCTGTTCCCGACGATGATCAGCGACTGGCGCGACGCATGGAAACAGGGCGATTTCCCGTTCCTGTTCGTCCAGCTCGCGAACTGGGAAACGGAGACCGTCACGGTGACCGGCGGCTGGGGTTCCTGGCCGGAGCTCCGTGAGGCTCAGGTTATGACGCTTTCTCTGCCGAATACCGCCATGGCGGTGACAATCGACATTGGCGATCCGGGGAACATTCATCCGAACAACAAGGCCGAGGTTGGCCGCCGTCTCGCGCTCGGGGCCCTTCATGTAGCCTATGACCGTTCTCTCGAATATTCGGGGCCGATGTATGCGTCGATGAAAGTCGAAGGGGGCGCCGTACGGCTGAAATTCACTCATACCGCCGACGGGCTCAAAACCCCGGTCAACGAAGCGCTTGCGGGATTCGAAATTGCGGGGAGCGACAAGGTTTTCCACAGCGCCGATGCCCGAATCGAGGGTAACGAGGTCGTGGTGTCGAGCGACCGGGCAAGAAATCCCGTCGCCGTCCGGTATGGCTGGGATGACAATCCCCGGTGCAATCTCTATAATTCCGCGGGACTTCCCGCCTCGCCGTTCCGTACGGATTCCTGGCCGGGAATTACCGACGGCAGGCTCAAACCATAGGGGAAGCGAGCCCGGATTTTACCTCTCCGGATAGGAAAAAGGGAGTTATTCTGTAAAATTTAGGTAAAAGTATTTTAACCATGAAAGCACAAAGAGACAGTAGAGAATAAAGGGAACCTCTGACAATATAAAAGGACGTTTGTTTTCCCGGAACGATCATATCAGGTAAAAAGGCTTTGCAAGTAAATCCTCCTGCGGATTTTTATCGGCAACTCCCTTGTTAAAAGGGCATAATTCATTGAGGAGCAATCAGTTAAGCTCCCCCTTAATAAGGGGGATGTCCGAAGGACAGGGGGAGCGGGAACTTTACGATACACACCATTGTACTGGCATGGTTTCATCTTGAGTATATTTTTTGAGATTTCTATACGCATTCCATTTTGCTACTTTGTGTCTTTGTGCCTTCGTGGTACCATATTTCACATAGAATCCGGTTTGATTCCGATCAATTCATGAATCGATGAAATTGAACGGAGATATAAGCGGATCGGGCGGATGTACGCTGATGCATATGGTATATATTCATTTTTTCTCCGATACACTATCGCCCCAAACGGTTTGCTGTCGGTTATGGAGCCGTGACCGTAAAAATCCCCTCGCTCCTTATGTCTGACGATGATGAGCCTGCCATGACACGGAATTCTCCCGGCTCGACAACCCACTGCATGTCCTCGTTCAGCATCGTCATTTCCTGTGCTGCCAGTGTCATGCTCACCGTGCGTGTTTCTCCGGGATCGAGTGAAATCCTCCTGAATCCCTTCAGCTCTTTTTCCGGGCGGGACACGCTTGCGATCTCGTCATGGAGATACAGCTGCACAACCTCGTCGCCGCGGACTGTTCCCGTATTGGTGACATCGACCGATACGGTGACAGGCTCGCCGATGCGCACGGTCTTTTTATCGAACCTGATCCCGCCGTACGAGAATGTCGTGTAACTCAGGCCGTAACCAAAGGGAAACAGCGGTACCGCGCTCATATCCATATAATCGTAACCCCGTCCCGAAGGCTTGTAGTTATAGTACAGCGGAAGCTGCGCCGCCGAGCGCGGAAAGGTTATCGGAAGGCGTCCCCCCGGATTATACTCTCCGAAAAGCACGTCCGCCACTGCGGTTCCGCCCTCTTCGCCCGGATACCATGCCTCGATAACCGCATCGGCACCGGCAAGCCAGTCTGCCATCGAAACGGCGCTGCCGGTCACGAGGATCACGATAGTGGGTGTTCCGGTTGAGGAAACTTCCCTGATGAGCTCTTCCTGAAAACCGGGCAGGCGAAGGCTGGCGCGGTCCCTGAATTCACCCTCTTCGATGCTCGTTACAATCACGGCAGCGTCAGCGCCGCGTGCAGCATGTGCAGCGCTTGCCATTGTCTTTTTCTCCTGGGCCTCGAATCCGATGTCCCAGCCGAGATACAGGTCGGCGCCCCATTTTCCTTCATAATATTCCACTTTGATATCATAGAGTTTCCCCTTTTCAAGGCTCACGGGGATATAATCGGTCGGGAAACCGCGGTCACGCCAGTTTTCGAAGAGAAGCTCGTTGCTGAAGTAGAGCCTGACACCGTCGCTGCCTGAAAGGCTCAATGTCACCGCACCGTCGACAGGCGATTTCAGTACCCCGCTGAAACGGGCTGAGAAGAAATCATGGTTGATGGAGGGGTCGGGCGAACCGCCGCCCCATTCGAATCCGATATTGTCTTCAAGCCTGACAAGCACCGGATCGCCCGCCAGGTCCGTGTTATTGAAATATTCGGCCCTGAGACCCGGTTTGAGCGTCGATCCCTCCCTGTGGAAAAAGTACTCTGCCGGTATGGTCGGGAGCATATACTGAGTATGATCGGTTCCTGTTTCGTGCACGACTTCCGTTCCGGCCGGGACTGTGTTTCTGATTCCCTGCAGGATGGAAACCGTTTCCATGCCGTGACCGCTGTAGCTGCCGAGTTTGGCCACATCGGCATCACGTCCGATGACAACGATTTTTTTCGGATTTTTTTTCAGGGGCAGAACAGCGCCGTCGTTTTTCAGCAGGACTATCGACTCACGGGCAGCCTTGAGCGCCAGTTCTCTGTGCGCCGGTGAGTCATATATCCCGTCAGCCGAATCGGTATCCACATAGGGATTCTCGAAAAGTCCCAGCCTGAACTTCACCGAGAGGATTCGCCCGACTGCGTCATCGAGCGCCTTTTCGGAAACCAGGCCGTCACGGATCGCTTCGATCAGCGCGTCCCCGTAAACATTGGCGGCGGGAAGCTCCCTGTCCAGCCCGGCATACAGGGCCTGAGCCGCAGCCTCCTTTTTTGTCGCGGCAGTCTTGTGCAGGCTGATTATCTCTATGAGAGCGTCATAATCGCAGACCGTAAATCCCTCGAATCCCCATTCGGCCCTCAGTATATCCGTCAGGAGCCATCGGCTGGCGTTGCATGGACGGCCGTCGACGGAATTGAAAGCGGGCATGATCGACAGCGCGCCGCCCTCCTGAATGCATGCCTTGAAGGCCGGGAAATAGATTTCATTCAGGAGGCGTTCGGAAAAGTGAATGGCATTGCTGTCTCTGCCGCCGTCGCCGAAATTGGCCACAAAATGTTTCGGCGTCGTAATCACGCCTCTGTCGGCGAAGCTTTTACAGTATGCCACGCCCATGCGCGATGTGAGGTACGGATCCTCGCCATATGTCTCCTGCGTTCTGCCCCATCGGACATCGCGGGCGATATTGACTACCGGCGAGAGCACCTGACGGTATCCGCTGGCTTTCGTTTCCGCGGCAATCGCGGCTGAAACCTCCCTCATCAGATTGTCGTCGAAAGTCGCGGCCAGCCCGATAGCCTGTGGAAAGCTCGTGGCCCCCTTTGCGGTAAGGCCGTGCAGGGCTTCGTTGTGAATGATAGCCGGAATACCGAGCCGCGTATTCTCGACAAGCTTCTTCTGTACCTCGTTTACGATCGCTGCCGATTCACGGGCACTGTTCGTCGTCCGGCCGGAAAACACATCAACACGGGTCACTCCACCGATACCATCACCGGTCAGCACATCATCGATTGTCTTGTGTTCGAGTTCGAGTCCGGGAGGAAACAGATTGACAAGCTGTGCCACCTTTTCCCCGATTGTCATGCGCCCCAGCAGGTCATCGACCCGTTGTTCCACCGAAAGAGCGGGATTTTTATAGGGCGGCACGTTTTGAGCTGATACCGTACCGGAAAACAGCAGTAGTGCCCCTACTGAGAAAAAGTACCCGAATCTCTTCTTTACGGCAAATTTCATGATATCCTTCCTGTACTTGATGTTTAACTGTTATTCCCCATCAATAGTGTCCGGAGTGTCCGGTTAAAATTGCATTAAATCAGGAAATATTTTGTTATAATGACATTTATCAGAATGTGGAGTGTTTTGGATATGATTATTTTCCCCATTTCTCCACCCGGCCTCACCCCTTAATCCCCTCTCTTTCAAAGAGAGTGGTAGCGCCATCAACATCTGTATTATCAAAGTGTTATGCGCGGGGTGAGTTCCTTTGATAAAGGTGGTAATTGTCATATTCTGCCATAAACACGAGATATTGCTTCGGCGATTAAACAGTGATATCGGATGACGTCATGCCGAACTTGTTTCGGCATCTATTCCTGCTATTGGTATCATTATTTATCCGCCGGAGCAATAATCAATAT
>JAJFUH010000200.1 GCA_021372535.1 bacterium | reverse complement strand
ACAGCCCTTTTGCCCGTGCGGTCCGGATGTAGTCCTTACCGGTGACCTCGAGCATGCTCGAACGCATCATGCGGGCGATGTACCCTACCGAAATTGCCGCAAGCGAGATTGCCGGGAGCGCAAGATGGCGGAGGTCGCCCGAGGAGCCGTATCCGCCGACCGGCAGCCAGCCCAGCCATGACGCGAACAGGAGAATGAGCATCATTCCGAGCCAGAAAACAGGCATGGATATCCCCGAAAGCGAAACGATCATGACAAGCCAGTCGAGGACAGTGTTGCGGAAAACCGCGGCGAGGACACCCGCAAAAATACCGATGATCACCGCAATGACCATGCTCGCCACCGCAAGCCTGACTGTGGCAGGGAACCGCTCGATGATGATACGGGCGACCGGGCGCTTCTGACGGTAGGACATACCGAAATCGCCCCGTACGAGCCTGCCGATGAATTTCAGGTACTGGATGTGGACGGGTCTGTCCAGACCGAGTTCGTGACGGATTGTGGAAAGCGTCTGCTCGTCGCCGTGCTGGCCCATGAGGAGACGGGCGGGATCACCCGGAACGATGAACATGAGTATGAACACTATGGTCGCCGCCCCCAGAAGAATGGGGATGGTCATAAAGAGCCTTCGAATGATGTATGCGGTCACCGTCTGTCACCCCTGTACCTGAGTTTTTCGACGGGGATGCGGAACTCGCCCTGGAGCGGGAGCACGAGCCCCTCGTATGCGGGATTGAAAAGCATCCTGAGCTTCGAGTACGTAAGCATGATCCAGCAGGCATCCTCGATTGCGATGCGGTCTGCCTTGCGGTAGAGGTCGATGCGGTGTTTCTCGTCGAGGGATATACGCGCCTCCTCGACGAGACGATCGAATTCCGGATTTGAGTATCCCGAATAATTGCCGGGAGCACCGCGCTGTTTCGAATCGAGCAGGATGTAGAGAAAATTGTCGGCGTCTGGAATGTCGGCGACCCACCCCATACGGAACAGGTCGGGCTCGAACGATTCGCATGCCTTGAGATATGCCGGCCAGTCCAGGCTCCTGAGACGGATGTTGACGCCGATTTTTCGAAACGATGACTGGACGATCTGGGCGACCTGCTGGTGCAACTCGTTGGTATTGTACCAGAGCGTCAGCTCCGGAAGCCCTTTTCCTTCGGGATATCCTGCCTCGGCGAGGAGCTTCTTCGCCTTTTCAAGGTCGTAGCCGTATCCCTCGATGGTGTCGTCCTTTCCCATGATGCCCGGCGGCAGAATGGAGTTTGCGGGGAGCGCCGCCCCCTCGAGAAGGTCTTCGGTGATGCTCTTTCGGTCGACCGCCCAGCAGAAGGCCTGACGGAGCTTGAGATTGTCCTTGAACGGCGGACGCGTATGGTTGAAACCGATGTATTCGTTCCTGAGAAACGACCACATACGCACCGATTCCGGGTACCGCTCCTGTATGAGTTTGAGCTGACCGGGCGGAATCTCGTCCACGAGGTCGAGCTCGCCGTTGACGAATTTCTGGAATGCAACGCCGACATCGGGGATAATCTCGAAATCGAGCCGTTTTATGCCCACTTCGCCGCCGTGATAGTCTTCATTCGCTTCGAGACTGACCCGGATATCGTGCTCCCAGGAGATGAATTTGAACGGCCCCGTGCCGATGAGTGTATACTTGTCAGCCTCGATTCCCTCACGGGCGGCGACACGCCCCACTTCCATGGAGAGATACGCCAGAAACGGCGAAAACGGCTCTTCAAGGTGGAGGATAACCGTATAATCGTCCGGAGTTTCCATTCCCGCCAGGGTTGTCGCAGTACCGGCAAGCATTTCTTTGGCGCCTTTGATGGGCGCAAGCACCCAGCTCCGCTCGGAAATGTTTTTCGGGGTAAGACAACGCTCGAAATTATAGCGGAAGTCGGCGGATGTAACCTCGCGGCCGTTATGGAACCGAATGCCTTTTTTCAGGTTAAAGGTATATATAAGGCCGTCTGCCGATATATTCCAGCTTTCGGCAAGCCCAGGGACGATTTTGAGCGTTTCCGGGTCCTGATCTACGAGGCCCTCGAAAATTTTGAACACCACATTCGCCGATGAGGTATCGGTGGCATGAATGAGATCGAGACTCGGGGGATCGGACGCGAGACGGAACCTGAATACACGTTCGCCCTTTTCGGGTGCCGACCCGCACCCGTATGGCACGAGCGGGATGCAAAACAGGATGAGTATATGAAAGAACCGATGAACATGAAATTTCATATGCATAATCTCCATTGTAAACAGGTTGAACAGACTTCGTTATGGATATATACGAAAAACTGGCTGTCGGGACAAGATACGTTTGAAGTTTTTTTCTTCCCATCGAGCTGATGCATGTAAGTATCATATGAATATGGCGACGTATACCCGGAATTCTATCGGGGCTGATACTCCGTTCGGATTCAGCCTGTTTATACTTTTTAAAGCTCCACCTGCTTACGCCAATGGATTCTTGACTAAACCGATTATGTATGGTATAATATCGGCATTGTTTTCCGGATTGCCGAAGGGACAGGTACGGAATTTGTGACGAGAGTCTATTTGAATAGTTTAAAAAAGGATAATCGCTGCATGGGAATAACTGCTGAGAAGGCACATGAGATTCTCCGGTCATGGAAAGGCGACGATTACGCTTTCGGCCTCAATGTGATCGACAAAACCGGCGAGTTTGCAAAATCACTCGGAAAACGGGCGCTCCTGGTCGTTGCCGACCTCGGGCTTGACTGGATAGATGGACTGTACCGTAAAATTACGGCTTCCCTCCATGCAAACGGCGTTTCCTATACCGCCATTCTCGGCGCAGGGCCCAATGCTCCCCGCGAGGACGTATACCGTATAGCGAACGAGGTTTCAAAAAACCGGCCCGATACCATAATTGCTGTCGGCGGCGGAAGCACTATCGATGCGGCCAAAGCGGCGGGTGTGCTGGCCGCTTACACGACCGGCCAGGTAATCGAATACCTCGGTGCAAGTCCCGCTCTCGCTTCGACTGCGGAACCCTATTTCGGTGCGGGCAATGTGACAAAAATCAAGGAAGCATCGGGTGTCGAGCCTGTTCCGGTCATCGCGGTGGAAACCATAGCCTCCTCGGGCGCGCACCTCACCAAATATGCTAATATCACCGATCCCCTGTCGGGCCAGAAAAAGCTCATCATCGACATGGCTATAGTTCCTCCGAAAGCCGTTTTCGACTACAGTGTGACTCGCGGCGCCCCGGGAGGACTCACGCTGGATGGCGGTCTGGATGGTATCGCTCATTTGTGGGAAGTATTCATGGGCGCTACCGGGCAGCCCTCCTATGACAGGATAAAGGAAGTCGCTGCGGAGGGCATCTCGCTTATCGTGAACAGTCTCCCCGGGGCGATGAAGAACCCTGACGATATGGGTCCACGTGTGGCGCTCGGTTACGGAACCGATCTCGGTGGATACGCGATCATGATTGGCGGCACGAACGGCGGCCACCTCGGCTCATTCTCGCTCGTCGATGTCCTGTCGCACGGCAGGGCATGCGCGGTGCTCAATCCCTACTATACCGTTCTGTTTTCACCAGCCATACAGGATCAGCTCAGGACGGTCGGCGCTCTCTTCAGGGAAGCGGGCTGTATCAGCGCGGATATCGACTCCCTAGAAGGCCGCGCTCTCGGTGAATCTGTAGCGAGAGGTATGATCGAATTTTCAAAGCGTATGAACTTCCCTGTCACCCTGAAGCAGGCCGGCGCTACTAATGAGCACCTTGAGCGCATGATTGCCGCGGCAAAGAATCCACAGCTCGAATCCAAGCTCAGGAATATGCCCGTACCGATGGATTCCGCAAAGGGCGATGTGGATACCTACATGAGGCCGGTGCTCGAAGCGGCTTTTTCCGGTGATTTCTCTCATATCAGAACAATGGCACTCTGATACTTTCAACACAGCATTACACTATCCATCTCATTTGATAACAAATGGTTTTTTTCATATCTGAAGAACTACAATCATGATATCCGGAGAAAAATATGAAAATCAACAAGGTACTGGTAGTGCCGGTTATTGTCGCCAGCATGACGTTTGCATGCGGAGGCGGAAAGGTATCCGGTTATGATCCTGATGATACCGCTAATTACCTTCTGACATTCACCAGCACATGGAGCTCGAAAACCCATCCTCAGGATTTTCCTTCCAATCCGCATTTCTCCGGTTTGATAGGCGTTATCCACAATGAAAATATAAGCTTCTGGAAAGAAGGCCAGCTCGCGACACCCGGTATAAAACAGATGGCTGAAACCGGAAGCAAAACTCTCCTGACCGGTGAAATAGACCCCGTGATTGTCGAAGGAAATGCCTTTGTGAAACTGTCGGGTGAAGGGATTGCCGTTTCGCCGGGCACGGTGACCCTGCGTTTTACCGCGCGCCGTGATTTTCATTATATGACGCTTGTTTCGATGCTTGCACCGAGTCCCGACTGGTTTGTCGGAGTGTCGGGAATGAGTCTTTTCGAAAATGACGACTGGATTATTGAAAAAACAGTCGATATTTATGCCTATGATGCAGGGACAGACAACGGGGCAACCTATACAGCCGAAGATATGCCTGCCAATCCCCCTGAAAAGATCAAAAAAATTACCGGTTATCCTTTTGCGGTGGACGGCAAACTGTCACCGATCGGTAAATTCACCCTTTTACGTCTCTGATTCTGATTACTCATGAATACATAAGACCGGAGATGTCCGGTTTTCTTCTGTGAAAGCCCTAAAGGCCTGAATCGAGTTTCTCCGGCATGGTGATTGTCAGGGAAATGATTATCATACTTTTTCTCCATCCGAACTATCCTCTCGACTCCTGCATTGATAAAAGTCATGTGATAAAGAGAAAAGGCTTGATATTATCACTGGTTTTTTTAAATTAGTACACTCTTCATAAAGAAATGAGTATGGGATTATAATGTGTGATGAATCCTTGTAATTCTCATCCTATAGGTAATAAAAACTTGCAATAGAATGAAAGGAGAAATCATGAAGGACATTCTGGCGAAAATCATTTCCCGAGACCCGAATCAGAAGGAATTTCATCAGGCAGTCAGGGAGGTTGTTCAGGATATCGAAGAATTTTACACCCGGAATCCCCAATATGCCCGGGCGGGTATATTCGAACGTATGGTCGAGCCCGAACGTGCTGTCATTTTCCGGGTTCCCTGGGTAGATGACGCCGGCACCGTTCAAATCAGCCGCGGCTACCGCGTTCAGTTCAACAGCTCGCTTGGGCCGGTAAAGGGAGGATTGCGATTTCACCCTTCGGTGAATTTGAGTATCATCAAATTTCTCGGGTTCGAACAGATTTTCAAGAACGCCCTGACCGGCTTGCCCATGGGTGGAGGCAAGGGCGGCTCCGATTTCGATCCCAAGGGTAAAAGCGACCAGGAAGTCATGCGGTTCTGCCAGAGCTTCATGCTCGAATTATACCGTCATATCGGGCCCGATACCGATGTTCCCGCAGGAGATATCGGGGTCGGCGGACGAGAGATAGGTTTTTTATTCGGCCAGTATAAACGGATAAGAAACGAATTTACGGGTGTCCTGACCGGGAAAGGCATCCCCTGGGGCGGGTCGCTCATGAGACCCGAGGCGACCGGTTACGGTTCCACATATTTCGCTCAGGAAATGCTCGGAACCAGGGGGAAAACGCTTGAAGGGAAAGTATGTCTTGTTTCGGGATCCGGTAATGTAGCCCAGTATACCGTTCAGAAGATCAACGATTTTGGCGGAAAAGTCGTAACGCTCTCGGATTCCAACGGATTTGTCCATGATCCTGCCGGAATCAATGCCGAGAAACTTGCTTTCGTTATGGAACTCAAGAATTTACGGCGCGGGCGTATCAAAGAATACGCGGATAAATATCCCGGAGTTTCCTATATTCAGTATGATCTCGGCGAAGACCGCAATCCGCTCTGGGATATAAAAGCCGATTGTGCTTTCCCGAGCGCCACTCAGAACGAAATCAACGGTAAAGATGCACAGACAATGGTCAAAAACGGGGTGATTCTCGTTTCAGAGGGCGCCAATATGCCCTGTACACCCGAAGCTGTCCAGATATTTCTCGATAACAAGGTGCTCCATGCCCCGGGCAAGGCAGCCAATGCGGGCGGTGTAGCCGTTTCCGGCCTCGAAATGGCTCAGAACAGCATGCGTCTTTTCTGGACACGGGAAGAGGTCGACCAGCGGCTTCAGCTTATCATGTCGACTATTCATCAACAATGCCTGGTTTATGGCACCGAGGGGAATTTCTGCAATTACTTCAAGGGAGCGAATATTGCCGGATTCAAGAAGGTTGCCGACAGCATGGTTGACCATGGTATTGTTTAGTCGGAGACTTGTTATTCCGATCTTTTCACAAATTATAATAGAACACGGTTTTTCGTGGATAGGGCGGATTTACGCGGGTTTGTTTAATATCTTTTATAGACATGGTCGAATAATTATCACTAAAGATAGTATTAATAATCTACTAAGTCTCTTTGTGCCTTAGTGTCTTTGTGGTTGAATATTTCATGAATAAAATCCGGATTATATATGCATCAGAAGGGGTACGGTGCTTCGTACCCCTTCTTTTTTGTTTACTCGATACGTCCGATTGATTATTTTCAATGAATCGAATGACTGGCGAATACCGGCCTTTTAACTGCTCCGGATACCTATGGAACGGAATTGTGTGTGAATAAAACTGCCAGAAAAAAACAGGAAATCGCTCAGGATGCACAGACGAAGGATTACGGCCGTTTTGCAGTACTCGCGGTTTTTGTCGTCATCCTGATCGTTTACTCGGTTACCCTGTTCATGCTTTTCCCGGGAATGCCCATAACTACCCGTCAGGCAGACATGATTCCCGGATATGACCGTTATTACCCTCCGTTCAGAACCGATGAATTCAATTACTACAACATTGCCCAGCACATTCTCACCGGCGGGCTCTATCAGGAAGGTTCCTTCGAGCGCGCATATCCCCTCGGGTTTCCGCTTGCGGCGGCGCCGTTTATCGCTGTGCTCGGAGAAAGGGGAGGGTATGTCGCAAATATCCTTATTACCATGCTCTCTCTGTATATTTTCTATATCGTGATACGCCGCTACAACAAAAGGTCGCATGTTCTCGCGCTCGTTATTGTCATGGCTTTTGCCACGCTCAACTGGTTCTATGCGGATTCGTGTTATTCCGAGCCGTTATCGCAGCTCCTGCTGATTCTTACCTTGTACCTCATGGAACGGGGGAAGAACTCACCGAAAAGCCTGTACTTCTTTCTGGCAGCAGGAATAGTAACAGGTTTCAATCTGTTTGTGCGGCCGCATTATGTGCTTATCGGGGCGCCGTTTTTCGTATCGTTATGGTTGAGCGGAAAATCCCGGTACACATTTAAAAACGCCGGAATACTGTACGGATGCGGAATCGGTGCGGTCGTTGCGGTGTGGATGGTGCGCAACTCGTTTGTTTTCGGTTCACCGCTGACATTCGAGTACACACGGATGATCACCCAGTTCCTGCCTGGCAATCCCGCGCCCGGTGTAAAGGGGAATGTGTTCACCGGCAGCCATCGCCTGCTGTTCGACGAGTACCATGGCCTGTTGACCATAACCCCGATACTGCTCATCTTTCCCGCGGGATTGAGAGCCATGTGGCAGAGAGGATTGAAGAACGAGTCGGTTACGTTTCTGGTTACAGCGGTCATGATGGCGCTGGTTTTTGCTTCGGGGCCGTATCCTTTTACCGAATTCGGGCTCGGCTCCCGTCACCTGATGCCGCTGTATCCGCTCATGATGATACCTGCGGTGTTTTATGTCGATGACAGGATGTTTACCCGGGGGATGGTGCTGGCACTTGCCCTGTATTCATTTTATCATGCCGGTCTCGGATGGTTTACCGGAACGTTTCCGGGGCTCGGGTATTTCCCGGGATTTCTCAATGACGCCCATGCGCGGGCGATAATTCTTTCCAGAAAAAATGCCCTGCCGAAAAGGACATTCAAATCGGCTGATGAACTGTATAAGATGCATCTTGAATCAATTAAAAGCTTCGATATGTACAAATACCTCCAGACGCTTTCACCCGAAGTCCGCAAGGAAATCGAAGGGAAAGAGCGTGATTTTTTCCTGTTCTGGAGATTCCATCAGGAGGAACTCAGGTCAAAGATACAAACCATGGATCCCGTAAACGGTATCACCTATGAGGGATTCACCTTCGTCGACCCCAATGCTGCTCCGGCTGTTCCGCCCGATTCTTCCGCCACAGGGAAATGATCCTTCGCCCGTGTTTTTTACGGCACTACCGTTGTTATGTGAGATCGACGATATCGAGCCGGCCTTTGTACAGAAACCGCTTGATTTTCCTGGTCGAGGTTTTTATAAACTCATCACGCTCCACGCCTATCCGGGTTACCCGCTGATACGGTGCGAGCTTCTCCATGAATTTTTTAACCTCTGATTCGAGCAATGTCCGGAATTTCTCGACGATTTCCTCTTTTGCGTCCTCGTTAAGCTCCTCAAAGACAACATGTTCTTTGAATGTAATCCCGTTCAGACGGGCATATTCTATCAATGATTCGTAATCGGGCACGATAACGACACCGACATCTTCTCCGACGAGGTTCTTGGTTTTATACCCCATGACAATAGATTCGGCAATGTACGGGCTCTTGTTTATCTCGTTCTCGACGGTATCGGGGTAGACATTTTTCCCGCCACGAGTAACGATCACATCTTTCGCGCGTCCGGTGATGAAGATATATCCGTCGCTGTCGATTTTTCCGAGGTCTCCCGAATAAAACCAGCCATCCTTGACAACCATGGCGGTCTGTTCGGGATTTTTATAATAGCCCTTCATGACATTATCGCCTTTTATGACAATCTCGCCAATTCCCTCTGTATCGGGATTAACGATTTTCACTTTGACACCTGAAATCGCGGTTCCGATCGACCCGATTTTTATTGCCCCGAGAGGATTGACCGAAGCGACGGGCGAGGTTTCGGTCAATCCGTATCCCTCGAGGAATTCGATACCGAGGTTTACGAATCCATCGATAATTTCAGGGTCCATGGGTGCGGCGCCTGAAACCATGATACGGACTTTACCGCCGAGCTTCTTTTTGAGTGCTTTACCGATTATCTTTTTTCCGCCGTGTTTAAAAATGAAATTCTTGATTTTTGACGACTGTATCTGTCGAATAATGCCCCGGTAAATTTTTGAATACAGGAGAGGGACGCCGATAATGAGTGTCGGCTGGCATTCCATGATCAGCCGTGTCCGTTCATGGCTCAGTATATCCACAAAACTGGTCGCAGCACCCATTGAAAGGGGAAGAGCCATACAGACAGTGAACGGGAACGAATGGTGAAGGGGAAGAAGGAGCAGAATATTATCAAGCTCCGTCAGATTTATGACAAGTTTTATGGAGTATACGTTGGATATGATATTCTTGTGTGTCAGCATGACTCCTTTGGCGGTTCCGGTCGTACCCGAGGTATAAATTATCGTCGCAAGATCATCAACGGTTTTTTCGGGGAATATCACCGGACCCCGTGAGATTTTCTCTGTGCCCTTTTCACGGAGCTCGTCATATGAAATGAAATTCTTGTGTCTGATATTCTTACGGCCGTTGTCGATTATTTCACGGCCTTTTCCTTCGCCAATATGTTCGCGTCGAATCGTGATGTTGCGGTCGAATATGATTATGTTGTGCAGATTGTCGAGTTCACTCATTATGCGGCTGATGATTTCAAAACAGCTTACCGAGCATATGATTGTTTCCGACTCCGAGTGTCTGAGTATGTGTTCTGTTTCTGTTTCCCCCAGCGTAGCATCGATCGGTACCGGAATTGCACCTGATGTAACGGTTGCGAGATAACAGACAAACCATTCGGGACGGTTCTCGCTCATGATTGCGATCTTTGAGTCACGCCCCGTACCGATTCCCGCAAGGCCGTATGCAATCGTGTTTACGGCGCTGTTGAGCTCGGCATACGTAATGTGTTCCCATATCTGATCATGGTAATACCGCAGAGCAATACGGTCCGGAAATTTACTGGCACTTTCACGGAAACTACCGTCAATGGTATTCATTGCGCTCCCCCGCTTTCGTGAAAAACTGAACCATTATGGATATTATTTTTTAATAAGTTCATCTCGATTAATTATTATGAAATCAACTCTTCGGTTGGCATTTCTTCCCTCGATAGTCGAGTTTGGGGCTATCGGTTTATCCGAGCCGAACCCGACTGCGCGCAGGCGTTTCTGATCGATCATCGGAAAATTCTCAAGCAGGTAGTCTTTCACCGCATAAGCCCGATCTCTTGAAAGTTTGAGATTTGTTTTGATATCTCCCGTGTTGTCCGTATGGCCTTCGATCTGAATCGTAAGGGTATTGTACTTGATGAGAATCTGCCCGATTTCGTTAAGCGCCGGATATGATTCCGGATTTAAAACGGCAGTACCGGGATTGAACTGAACTGTTGTAAGATGTATCAAACCCTCCCGGAGAAGATCAACTTCATGTTTTATGAGGCCACGGCCCCGCTTGTCGACGAGGATTCCCTTTTCGGTATTCGGCTCCTCATCGATTCCATTGGGAACACCATCCTCGTCGGTATCGATTCCGACACCGAATTTGTCGACAAGTGCGCCCTTCGGGGTAGACGGTTCCATGTCGATGCCGTCCGGGATGCCATCCTCGTCCGAATCAATCGCTTTCCCTGTTTCATCGACAACCGCACCTATGGGTGTCTGCGGTTCCTCATCGAGTATGTTTGGTACCCCGTCACGATCATCGTCAAGGGCAACACCGAATTTATCGACCGGCGAACCAGCCGGAGTATCCGGCTCCATGTCGATACCGTCATAAATACCGTCGCCATCGGTATCGATACCGACACCGTTAGCGTCGGTTTTTGCGCCGAGCGGCGTATCGGGCTCAAGGTCCTTGCCGTCCGGAACGCCGTCAACATCGGTATCAATCGCTATTCCGCGGCTGTCTACCGGAAACCCTTTCGGCGTATAAGGTTCCTTGTCGGCTTTGTCATTTATGCCGTCTCTGTCCGAATCGATCAGGGAGCGAATCACCGTGTTAAAGGTTATACCGACCACTGCCTGCAGCTTCTCTTTCGGTTCCACCTGGTCGGCCAGATTATAATTAACTCCGAAATCTATCGCTATGTGCTTTGTAAGACGCAGAGCGATCGACGGAGAAAATATAAAAAAGTCTTCCATGAAATCGGCTTTATCGTCTTTTAAAAGAGCGGGATTACCAATGCCGGGTACCCCGTTCACCGTTTCAAAAAGCCAGGGTTTTTCGAGAGCCTGATACGTCGAAAGCGGCCCGACTCCGAGAAACGTCCGGTTGTTGAGTTCGAGATTTAGTGAACAGCGGTCTTTGAAACGCACATTCAATCCGAGAGCGCCGACCACTTTATCGTCATAAACGTCCGATCCCGATACTATATATCCTTCTTCAAGGCTGAGGCTCATGAACGAAAAGATTCTGAGTGTCTCGTAAAGAGATGCCTCAATATCCGTGCCCATCCGCGACCACCGGTAATTCATACCGTCCGCTTCCTCCTGGGATGTGTCGAGCATGGCACCGAATTTCCCGGCGATCTGGAGAGGAAATTCGCGTTTCAGGGGGAGGCGGATTTTTGCGCCGATACGGGTTGAACCGAAGCCGGTCTGGGGATCACCATAACCAAGCCGGACATCTTCCTGTGAAACGAGTGTCCGTGTGTCGTGGAAACCGTAAAAGGAAACATTCAGGTCGATTTCATCGGTCATCCCGAAAGAGATCGGTAATGCAGCTATGGATGGATAATCCTTGCGCAACCGGAACGTTCTTCCGTCCGGATTGGCGACATTGGATTCCTTTTCCATCACAAGGGTTTTCATTCCGATAACCAGCTTCCCCTTGCCATATGTTTCGGCGGACTGCATGTACATGAGGCCTCTACCGCCTTCGACAGTCGTTGAAAAGCCCGCGTACTGGGCATTCAGCCTGCCATTATGCACGAAAACGGCAAAAAAGACAAATATTCCGCCAAGAATGAAACGAAACATAGCCTATCCTTGTCAGGACTAATAAAACCACTGCTGCATAACCGGAGATTTTATTTACATATAATAATAACTTCGTAAAATTCATGTTAGCATTTTTTAATACTCCGCGTAATTTATCCGAAAATATCGTATTTCCCCATTGTTTACGGCAGGGATGGCGGTCTTAAGACAGCAGTATCTCAGCGGGAATCCGATACCCTGTATCCCGATTTCGCTATCGCAATCCCCATAATAATGAACAGAAGGCCTGCGATCTGATACCGGTCTATGGATTCACCGCGAATGATGACCGCGAGAATGAGGGTAAAAACAGGTGTAAGATTGGTGTACACACCTACTTTTGAGGGACCGATTTTGGTGATTGAGTAGTAGTAGAGCCCGTTGGCCAGGAAAATCGATCCGATCGCCGAAACGGCGAGGTAAAACCAGTTTATCGGGGTAACAGTGGATAATGCCTGCCCGGGAATCTGATAAATAATAAGCGGAAGCTGATATATCGATGTGAATATATAAATCCAGATCATAGCCGCGACAGGGGAATACACCGTAAGTACTTTTTTCCCGTACACCGTATGAAATGCCCAGAAAAGCGATGAGCAGAAAAGGAGAAAATCTCCAGTATTAAAGGTAATTCCACCCTGTTTGAAGGTCAGGGCAAGCATTCCGCAAAACCCGACTGTAATGCCGGTTACCGTTCTGACCGATGGACGCTCGATTCCCGAGAAAAAGGAAACCACGAGAATGAGCAGCGGTGTGGTTCCCGTGATGATGCCGGCATTGGCCGAACTGGTAAGTGAAATACCGACGATGAAGGCGATCATGAACATGAACATGCCGAAGAACGCGAGCGCTGCAATATACGGGATATGGCGCTTCTGAACAGCGAGCGAGCCTCCCGACAGTTTCATGGCGCCGACAAGGAGCATTGCCCCGATAGGTATCCTCAACCCGTTATAGATAAAAATCCTGAAGGTTTCCGGCGAATTCCCGACAGCGTTTTTCGTGATAACAGCGTTGATACCCCACATAAAACAGGTGACTATCATCGCGATATCAGGTAGTCCGAAACGGTTGTCGTGACGCATGGTTTCCCGCTTTCCCGATGGGGGCTGTAATGCAAAGGTGCGTTCAAAAAGAATAAAAAATTTTCGATTTACGAAGATTTGAAAACTCAAATCCCCAATCGTAAATCATTTTAAAGCGATTTTTCCCTTCTTCTGATTTTCGTGATTCCTATCCCGATAACAATAATTGACAGACCGAAGACCTGAAGGAACGAGATTTTCTCATTTCGAATCAGCGCCGCGAAAATCAGGGTGAATACCGGGGTAAGATTGGTATACACCCCCGCTTTTGCCGGACCGATCCGTGCAATCGAGTAATAAAAAAGGGTATACCCGATATAGAGAGAAAAGAATGCCGACAGCGCCACGAACAGGATACTTGTTCCCGACAGGAGCGCCCACTGCTGATCGGGCAGCTGCCACAGCGCAAGGGGCAGCTGATAGAGCGCCCCGAAAAGCAGTATCCATGCTGTTGTTGTGACCGGCGGATATCTGTCTACAATGGGTTTTCCGAAAACGGAATAGCTCGCCCAGCACGCGATGGCCAGAAGCATGAGGAAAGAACCCCTGTCAACCGTGAGCCTGCTGCCGCCATGAAAAAGAATGATGCACAGCCCGGAAAAACCCATGATAACACCGGCAATGGTAAAAACGGTTGGCCGCTCGATTTTTGCCAGGACGGATATGCCGAGAATAAGGAGCGGTGAAAAACCGTAGACGATCCCCACGTTTGCCGAGCTTGTATGGGTCTGGCCGATCATATAGAGAATCTGGTAAAGAAATGTTCCGAGAAAAGACAGGAGCGCAACAGCCGCCATGTCTTTCCCGCGGAACAGGACTTTTTCATGGCGAATTTTTGCCGTAAGGAAGAGAAGCGCCGATGCGGCGGGGAATCGTATGATATTGAAGATGAATATTCTGAAAGTCCCGGGATCGCTGCCGGTTGCAGATTTCGTGATGACAAAATTCAGCCCCCAGCAGATGCACGTTATGATGAGAGCTATATCGGACAGGCCAACAGCACGTGATTCCCGGGGATTTTTCAGAGTGTACGCCTTTCACGGTGGATTGTTTCCAGGTATAATTTCATGATAATATACCATACACAACCCATTATGGGCAAGTTACAAGGATTTTTTGTGGCAACCCCCCATTTTAAGAACACTTTTTCTAGATGTTACTTCCTTTGCGTGCCCAAAGGAAATAACCAGGGAAAGGGCACCCCGTGAAAAGCCTTTTTCCCCGTTCACGGCCCGTTTTTCGGGAATGTGTGAACTCACGAGCCTTCGGCTCGCTCGAACAGCACCCATTCTTTTTCCGAAAACCGGTTGTGACCGCGGGGCTTTTCAACGGGTTTATAAATTCATAGGCATTAATGGTCTATATTCTATTTATAATCAATGTATTATAATACAATTCATCGTAGATTTTGGGGGTTCGCCAGTCAAGGATTTTTTACATTGCATAATCGGAGCAAGAACAGTTACTTTACACTTCATAAAGCTGAATTTCTGATATCCTCAGTCGTAAAATATATTACAGGCGGGCTGTCAGTTGAGTTGTCGGATATCGGGAATTTAAAATGGTTTTGCACATGAATGGATAAGAAAATAAAACAGCGGGGGAATACATGTTTTTCAGACAGGTACGGGCCGGAGGAGACCGTAATTTCTCATACATCATCGCCGACGAGGAAACCGGCCACACAGCGGTGATCGATCCTTCATTCTCGCCGAACGAGGAACTCGCTATATTACGGGGCGGGCATTTAAACCTGACTTACATTATCAACACCCACGATCATTTTGACCATACAGGCGGGAACGCTGTTCTCGCAAAGGAAACCGGAGCAAAAATCGCCATGCACGAATCGGCGCGGTCGCACCATGACATCGATCTCCGGGACGGCGATACGCTTATGCTCGGCTCGCTTGTTTTACGGGTGATTCACACTCCCGGACACACCGGTGATTCGATATGCCTGCTCGCCGGAAACGAGCTTGTAACCGGTGATACCCTCTTTGTCGGGAAGGTCGGCGGCACGGGCTACGGTCAGGATGCCCGGAACGAGTATGAAAGCCTTCACCGCAAGCTCATGACACTCCCGCCGGAGACACGGGTCTGGCCCGGCCATGACTATGGAGTAAGGCCATCTTCGACCATCGGGGACGAATTGCGTGAAAACCCGTTTATACTCCGCGATTCGTTCGAATCGTTTGTGGAGTTGAAACGCAACTGGCTCGAATACAAGCGGATACACGGAATCACCTGAGGGCGGAAAACGAGGTATTGCACTTCAGGAATGGTATGCTTCAGTATGTCAACCGATGATTACTTGATGTTGAAAATTCGTTTGATACTGTCATAATGACCGGTCGGTCGGCCGTTCTGTTCCTTGCTCAGAATCTCCCTGACATGAGCCTCGATGAGGTCTCCCGATGTGCCCAGTTCGGAGATGATGGTCTCCGAGCCCTCGCACCCCGTTGTGACGCGCAGCCTCAGATCACGTTCGAACGGCCGGGCGAAGGTGAAATTCATATCAACCGGTGTGACGAGACCGGATGGGGGAATCCGGTAGTGCTCCTTGCAGATATAGATGAATTTATACCGGTAATTGCTCGTGTATGTCCAGTTCTCATCGGTCAGATTCGCGGAAAACGTGCAGCAGGGGCCCGGAAGGTTCAATACCTCGATGATGAGATAGGTGTCGCGGGCGATTCCCCGGCCGTTATTGATGATGTTGAATCCCAGAGAGCACTCGATCGTGTCATCGCTTGCCTTGAGTGTTTTAACGCCATAATTCAGACCGATCCGCGCTTCCGGTCTTCTCCCGAACAGGCCCGACAGGATGGCATGGGGAACAGGCACGAAGTTCGATCCGGCCCTCATGTAATAGTGCATGTTATAGATGACCTGGTGGGGAGCTTTCATACTCTTTGGAATAAGTGAAGCGGCGAATCCCGATTTTTTACCCTTTTCCCTTATTCCGAGAATCTCCACTTCGGAATGCGGAGGGATTGTGCAGCCCGATATTGCACTGTGCAGCAGTGAAACGAATCGATCCACGTTTTCAAGGGGAAATTTCGCCTTGGCCACATCGGCGCCATCGAAATCCCGCGAACAATCGACACCCCAGACGATGACACCGCCCTCGGAATTTCCGAAGCCGGATATCGATTTGGCAAGGTGGTTACGGTCGATGTGGTGCAGCTTTTCACCGGCTCCGTTATCGGCGGAGCGTTTGAAGTCGAGGAACAGCTCCTCTGCCTTGCGGGAAAGGATGAATTCGTTGATCGATTCTTCCTTTTTCACCTTGAGCATCTCGAATATTTCGCGCGCCCGTTCCTGTTCCATGGCAGTTCAGTAATTCCCAAAGATTATAAAACACTTCATGCCGGTAATCCCGTTTCAAGAAACCGTACCGCAAGTCCCGCCAGAATCCGTATAC
>JAJFUH010000199.1 GCA_021372535.1 bacterium | reverse complement strand
CTTTCGGAAGTATATAATAGACAAGAAAACTCGGAAATCCAGCAGCATGTTCAAATAGTAATGCGACTTCAATTCAACGATTCGACATACAATAAGAATTCAAAGATGGAATTATTTGACGAAGTCGCGGCCAGCGTCGATACCAATAAAAGCGAAACACTCGGTAATTCTGGGTATAAGTTCTCGATTGAGTATTCTAACTGTTGTCTGGCCGATATTCTTTACGAACTGTGGCTCAATAATTTCGATATCGAGTTCCGGCCATCGGAATCGAAGTATTTCGAATTCGACGTGAAACTGGAATACTCGATGGAAAGTTCTCCGGCAAAAAAAGAATACCTGGCGCTCAAGGAAAGACCCGAAATCGAAAAGCACATAATACAGAAATACATCGAAAACCCGGGCAAGACTTTTTATGAAGTATCGTATGAGTTATACAATGAGCTCTACGGAGAAAGAGACAGAACGCTGAAAGAACTGAAAATGAAGGAGTTACACGAGAAAGCATTCAAGGAATTGGATATGAAAATAAAAGAACAGGAGAAGTCGAAAACCATACAACAGTAGTTTGTACAATTCACAAAAATCAATGCACTTTCCATGTTTCGGCTTTAATCCGGATAACGTATGTATGAGCGTTCAGCCAAAAAAGAACAGGAAATCACCGTATGTATATGATATGCGACAGCTCATATAAAGATCTGCTCCATGGATTTGACAACATGGATACCGATGATCTGGAAGTCGCTGTGGTCGAGCTTGAATTAATGGACCTCGACGATGGCGACTGCAATCCTGATCCCAAAAGGGGTCTCAATATCGCTCTGGCCTATGTAAAGCAGGGAAAACCGGTCATTATTCTCGGAGAAAGAGAATACAGCGAGCTGGAAATGTGGAATACGCTCTTTTTGAATGACAATGTATTTTTCTCGCGCAAGCCATTGACAAAAGAATGTTTTCTTTCGGCTCTCAGAAAAATACTGCCGGATGCCGCTATTTTACCATAGCTGCTAAAGCTGCGAAGATAATACGATTATCGATATCTTTTTCCCTTCCCTTCGCCCATTTTTCCTGTTACGTATCGGTTGGCGCATTGATGCCCCGGCGGTCGAGGAGCGTTCCTTCCATCATGTACAGGTTCACGAGGGCGTTGAGGTATGCCACCATGGAACGCACCTCATCGAGCTGACTCGCCGTCAGATCACGCTGCGCCTGAAGCACAAGGAAATTCGTCGACTTGCCAACCCGGAATTTTTCCTCTTCGGCGGCGAGCTTTTTCTCCTGGAGTTCACGGGTGACACGGGTGGTCCCGATCTGCTCTTTCGAGCGCAACACCTCGATATAGGCGGAGCGTACGTCCATCTGCACAAGCCGTTCCATGTTCCTGAGCGAGAGATCCATCTGTTCCCTTGAGCGCTGTGCCCGGAGAACACGGGCACGCGCCTCACGGTTCGGAACGGGCAGCGCGAAGGTGAAACCGGTGCTTGCATCGAAAAACCGGCTTGTGGGATCGGGAATGGCTTCGTTGAAAGTGCTTGAGTATGTCGTTCTTCCCATCGTTATGAATACATCGAGCCGCGGTAAAAGACCGTTTTTCGTCTGCTGGATATCGAGATCGCCTTTTTTGAGAGCCAGACGGGCCTGAATCAAATCGGGGCGATATTTCATGCCGAGCTGCTCATGGACATCGATGACATCGAGGGTATCGGCGGGCAGAAACGGCTTGTCGAGCGGGACCGGCGCCATCGACCAGAACGACTGATCCGTAGGGTTCAGGAGAAAAAGAAACCTGAGGCGCGCCTGCTCATACCTGCTCTGTGCATCGATGAGAGCTTCACGGCGCGTGGACACCTCTGCATGGACCGCGGCAAGCTCGAGCTCCGGGAGCTTTCCCACTGTGACACGCTCGAGCGATTCCTGAAGCTGGCGTTCGGCAAGATTGAGCGATTGTTCCTGAATGGCGTTTTCCTCGGAGGCAAGATAGAGGTTCCAGTAGGCCTGCTCCACATCTGCAACAACGCCCTCAGCAACAGCCTTCATTTCCGCCTTCGACATTTCGAAATCCAAATGAGCCTTGCGGAGGTTGGCAAGATTCGCTCCGAGCCCGAAACCCTGGAGAAGGGACTGGGTCACGGATACTCCGACAATCCCCGAGTACTGATCGGTGTACAGACTCGATACCGATCCGGTCATCGATGCATTCGCTGAGAGAGTCGTCCCTGTCGGCAGATTTTCCGATAATGATATTGTGTATGATGACCGATCCCAGGTCATATCAACCGGCTCGGGCCGTGTACCGAGGAAACGCTGGAGTTTCGAGCGGCTCTGGTTTAACGTGATATTAAGGTCGGGATCGAATGCGGCGCGCTGCTCCTTTGCATAGGTATTGGCTATATCGGGCTGAAGGTTCTGAATCGTCACCGTCGGGTTACGTTCCAGCGCCATAAGGATCGCATCCTGAAGACCGATCCGGAGCATCTGTCCCCCGGAAAGTTCAAGGAATGGGCTTAGTCTCCCTGAGGTAATATCCTCAGCCTTTACCTGACCCGCAGATACTATAAAAATCAGGCATGTGCAGTACAGCATATATCCCGGCTTCAGAAAAGTATTTTTGAGAATGGCTACAACGTTCATGATTCCACCAGATCATTTTTTGGTTTGAGTTTCTGTTCAAAAACCGAATAAACCACCGGCACGAGGACAAGGGTGATAAGCGTCGAGCTCAACAGCCCGCCGATAACCACACGGGCAAGCGGCGCCTGTGCTTCTCCTCCCTCACCCATGCCGAATGAAAGCGGGAGAAGTCCGAGCACTGTCGTCATCGTCGTCATGAGAATCGGCCTGAGCCGCCGTGAACCGGCAATTTTCACCGCCTCTATTAATTCCATGCCATGAATGCGCCTCAGCTGGTTGGTATAATCGACGAGGAGGATTGCATTATTGACCACAATTCCTGCCAGCATGATACATCCGATAAATGCCTGCATGCTGAACGTGGTATTGGTCATGATCATGGTCACCACGATACCGATCAATGCCATGGGAATGGAAAACAGAACGATGAACGGGTCCCTGAACGATTCGAACTGTCCTGCCATCACCATATATACAAGGAATATCGCAAGGAGGAAGCCGACCAGAAGCTCATGGAACGCTTTCTGCTGCTCTTCGTAATCTCCACCGAAAAGGGTGGTAAAATCTTTCGGCTTGGGAACAGTAGTGAGTTCTTTCCGTATGTCTTTGATGACCGAACCCATGTCACGGCCGGTAAAGTTGGCGTTGACCGTGATGATCCTTTCCTGGTCTTTCCGCTCGATTCTAACCGGTCCCTCGAGGGGTGTGCTCGTTACGACATTACGGAGAATCACCGGCTCGCCGCGGTTGTTGACCACAGTCAGGTCGAGCAGCTCGCTCAGGTCTTTCCTGTCTTCCTCGCTCAGCCGGACGAGAATACGGTACTCCTTGCCTCCCTCGCGAAAATACGATGCGGTTGTACCGCCGACTGCGGTTTCAAGAGCATCTCCGATCCGTGATACACTCAGTCCGAGATCGGCCGCTTTCTGACGGTCGACACGGATGACCTGTTCGGGATTCCCTTCTTCGCGGCTAATCTGGGTATCGGTAATACCGGGCACCTGTTTGACAACTTCATTGACCCGCTGTGCCAGGTCCTGCGCTACAGCCAGATCGTAACCGCGAATCTCAACACTGATGTTGTCGGTAGAAGAAGATCCCATCCTGAGAAGGAATAAACCCTGCCCGGCTCTCGTTCGAATCGTAACTCCCGGAAGACCGGAAAGTACCCTTCGCAGATCATTGGCAACCTGCTCGCTGCTCCGCTTGCGCTGGCTCTTGGGGACAAGCGGTATAGTCAGCGAGGATGTATGACCTCCGGAAGACATGTAACCGCCGCCGCCGACACTGGAAAGTATGGACTTTCGTTCGGGAACTTCTTTAATGATAATCTTTTCCACAGTCCGTGTGGCCTGGTCGAGTACTTCGAGCCGTGTGCCTACTGCCATTTCGACTGTTACTCTGACTTCGCTCTCATCGGCGGCGGGCATCAGTTCAACCCCGATAAACCGGACAAGAGGGACTGAAATCACAAAAAGACCCACCGTGGTAATGATAATAATCTTCCGATGACCGAGCGCCCACTGCAACACCTGTGAATACTGCTGCTCAACTTTTTTGAACGTTTCCTCACTTAAAGCATAAATTCTATGAAGCCAGTTCTCCCCTGTAAAATGCTGCACCGGCTGGTATTTGAGAAACCGCGAGCCAAGCATGGGAACGAGTGTCAGCGCGACAATGAGCGAGCACATCAGGGAGAATGTGACAACATAAGCCATTTGCTGGAACATGATTCCGGACATACCCCGGATGAAAATCACCGGAATAAAAACCACAAGCGTGGTGAGCGTGCTGGCAACGATCGCAGACCAGACTTCGGATGTTCCGTCCAGAGAGCTCTTTATGGGATTTTCTCCGCTCTCACGGTGCCGGTATATATTCTCGAGCACAACGATGGCGCTGTCGACAAGCATGCCGATTCCCAGTGCAAGACCGCCGAACGTCATGATATTCAGGGTAAATCCGCCAAAATAGATGAGTCCGAATGTGGCAATGATGGAAATAGGAATCGCGGTGGCGATAATAGCGGTGCTCGACAGATTCCGGAGGAACAGAAACAGGATGAGAACAGCGAGAATTCCGCCGAGAAGTGTGGAAACACCGACATTATTGATCGACTGTTTTATATAGATCGATGTATCAGTCAGGGTAACCAGTTGTATCTGTGGGATATCCCGATTTATCCGCTCCATCTCGACTTGAACGGCCTCGGCAACCTTAACGGTGTTTGAGCCGGACTGTTTGTTTATTGAAAGACGGACGCCGGGTGTGCCGTTAATGCGATATTCGCGACGTACTTCTTCCCAGGAATCCTCCACATCTGCAACATCCCTTATCTGGATCGGCGTGCCGTCCCGAATGGTAACGACTGTATCGCGTATCTCATCGAGCGAACGATATTCTCCCTGTGTCCTGATGAGAACTTCGAGGTTCCCTTTTTCATAAAGACCGGCTGGTACATTACGATTCTCGTTCTGGAGCGCGGAGATGATCGCTTCGGTTGACAGCCCGAGCGCCTTGAGCTTGGGGGCCTGAAGATCGACATGGATTTCACGGGTCAACCCGCCATATATGTTGACCGCTGCGACGCCGGGAACCCGTTCGAGACGGTATTTGACCTGATCATCGACAAGACGCCGGAGATCGAGGGCGTTCATGTTGCTCGAAACACCGAGGAAAACGATCGGAAATGCCGAGACGTCGAATTTAAAAATAGTGGGCCGTTCGATATCCTCGGGAAGACGACCCATGATCCGATCGATCCTGTCACGGATATCGTTGGCGGCGACATCGAGATCGGTGCCCCATGTAAACGCTACCCGCACCGTACTCTGTCCCTCGGTGGAGGACGATGTGATTTCTTCGACGCCCTGTACTGCAGCAAGCGCCTCCTCAATCGGCCTCGTTATCAGTTCCTCCATTTCCTGAGGTCCGACATTGCCGTAAGTTGTTCTGACAGAAATAGAGGGATAGGTCACTTCGGGCATAAGGTCGATGGAAAGGCGCCAGAACGATACGAGACCCAATGTTATGATGATAAGAAAAATGATCGTTGTCAGAATGGGACGATGTATTGATCCGCTGGCTATATTCATGTTCCCGACTCCTTGCCGGATTTTGGCGGCTGGCCTTTTTTACCCGTTTGCGCTGGAGAACCTTCTGTTCCGGACTGGTCAGGGAGTATTATGGGGCTTCCGTTCTCCAGGAGATGCTGACCGAGGGTAACCACGAATCCATCGAGTTTCGGCGAGACAATCTCCGTCGCTTCGGGTGTCACGATACCAACTTCCACGGGATAATATTGAGCCTGCGTTCCGTCCGGACTGACCATGAAAACACCCTCTTTACCGTTCCGTCTCACCACAGCTCTGCTCGGAACGATCTGGGCTGATTCTTTTTCGTTGAGCACGATATCGACCCGTGTAAACATTCCCGGTTTAAGATACAGGGAGTCATTGAGAACCTCAATTTCCATCTTGGCGACCCTCGAAGCCTCCTGAAGCAGAGGGGCAATACGTGCCACTTTACCGGTGAACCGTTTTCCCGGAAATGCATCCACCATGACACTCGAAAGCTGGCCCTCGTGTATGAGACCGTAATCGCGCTCGATAATCGTCGTCCGTATGAGCACTGTATTGATGCCTATGACCGAAACGAGCGGGGCATTGGGCGCAAGCAGGGCTCCCTCATCGGTATACCGTTCGCCGATATATCCCGGCTCGGTAGCGGCAAGAACCGTATAACTGAGGCGGATTTTTGCGGATGTGAGCGAGGCTTCGCGCTGTTCGACCTGGGCCTGCGCAAGTTCGAGACGGGATTTCTGGGCATCGAAACTCGTCGAGGCAGCATCGAGCTCGGACGGCGAGGCGATACCTTTTTCCTGGAGCGACTGCGCGCGTTCGAGCTCCTGACGGGAAAGTTCGAACTGGCTCTTTGCTTCCGTCAGAGAGGCCTGTGCAATTCTGAGATTCGCCTCGGCTTCGCGAACAGCCTGCTGGTACTCCGCATCATCGATCCGGGCAACTACTTCTCCCTTGGTTACCCAGTCACCGATCCGTTTTCTGATTTCAACCACCCGTCCGGATACCTTCGGCGAAATAATATACTGATAGATCGGGAATACAGTGCCGGTGAACTGGTGAATTTCCTTAATAGGGGCCTGCCTGACACTTTCGATTTCAACCGCGACCGGCGGCCGTCCCCCACCGGGTGCACCGGTAACGGGTCCTTTTACATGCGATACGATACGCCAAGTCATAAAGGCAATAAAAATGACCCCGATTACAATGAGCACTTTTTTTCTCATGAGGGTGTTGATCCCTTAATGTGATGTGAGAGGTTAAAAAAGGGTGGATACGGTGATTAAATCCACTGACGAAATAATTAATTCCTTGTTCTTCTAAAGACGATTTATATGGAAAAAGGTTTAAAAAAATATGGTAAATTTTTATTAATTTTTTTTATTGAGCATCGTTTTTTACAGGCCAGCAGTTAATCATCATGATTTGATGGTATACAAGGCGGGAAGTGTTATTACAAAAATAGAGAAGATTCTCTTCAGTAACGGCCCCGGTTCTTTCAAGTCAACCATATCCGCCGAAACCTGTACATTATCCGTTCACTGTTTTTGGATCATTCTTCCACTTGAGCTGCCACTCGATGTTGTCATGCATACGGTAGGGAATAATATGCCGTTCGATATCGGGGCCGAGTATCTCGATTTTCTCACGATTTCCCTGTCCTAATCCGGCGTCCGAACACCACTGGAGATATCCCACATCGGCATACCTGACCCCCATGAGTTCGATACCGATTCTGTCAACGGCGACAGCATCGAGCCCGGCAAGGGCAACACCATGTTCCACAGGCGTTCCCTCGGTCGGGCCGTTTCCCTCCATGCCCACAAAACCGTCGATGATTGCGAGCTGGGGACGGATTTTATGCGTAAGAAGATAGATGTTGTAATTGATCCCGTGGATATTTCCCTGGTGCATTTTCGCTTTTTCATACTGATTGCTCACAAAATCCGGATGGCCCGCGGGAAGATTGAGCGGCGATGCCATGATAACGTTCTTGAGGGTGAGGGTTGCGAGCACACAGTTATGAGCCTTCATCCGTGCAAGCGAAATGATGTATGAATCGGGGGCAAGAAAGGTGTCGATGATCTTTATTGCGATCGGAATCCTGTTTTCCCCGAGTATCCATTCGGTGACGCCGGGCTGAAGGTTAAGGTCGACGAGCTTGACGTTGTATTCCTTTGCAGTGGGAGTATAGCCGTACTCCTCGAACGTATACATGGTGCCTTTCGGTGAAGCGGTCGATTCGCCAATAATGACCTGCCTGTCGTAGATGGGCTTCAGAAAATCGAGCACAGCCCGTATCGCATCCGGGTCGGTTGCGCAGAGGGGATTGCCGTCCCACACGCAATTTGGCTTGATAACCACCTGCTTACCCTTGATACCGGCCCTGATTTCGTTTTCAAACGGTTTCAGCGCCTCCGCTATCAGTTCGCGCCTGTCTTTCCCCGCAGCAAATGAAACCCGGCTTTTCATGGAAGAAGGCAGCGCCGCGCCTGCCTCATGTGTTTTGATCTGCGAGCCTGCAGCAATACCCGCAAGACCGGCCGGTATGTACCTGATAAAACCACGCCTGCTCAATGACATGTCGAATGCCTCTCTCTTGTCGTGTCCGGGAAGAAATTCTCTTATATAAAAATCGCCCTCGGTTTTTTATAAAATACTCTTTTAAACTATAACTATCAAGCTGCAAAAACGACTCATAATCATGAGATATTTTTCATATTTATCGCGATCTATACACAGGATTCAGTTGACAGGAAAAAAAATAGTTTAAACTTTTTCGCCCGAATGCATGTCAAACGAGGTGAAAGAAGAATCCAGGACACTCTGTATTAACCGTGAGGAGTATACCATGAAATTCAGAACATACCGTGCTCTCGTTTTAACGAGCGTACTTATTCTTGTATCCGGCATCTATACCCTGTCCGGACATATCAGCCACCCGGGTATCGCACCCCAGAAAATGATAACCACCGTTTTATCAAAAGCGGGCTGTCCGCTCTCCGAAGCACAGATCGAACAGATCAGGAACATCAAACCCGGTCCCGAAGCACGCGAGCAGATTTCCGCCATTCTCAATGACGCCCAGAAAAAGGCGCTCAAGGCTGCCCGTGCCAGGTTCAGCAAAGCACATCGCCCCGGAATGGTTGCACAAATTCTCGAACAGGCCGGATACCCTCTCGCCGGTGAACCGGCAATTCAGTTACAGAACGAATACCATGAAGCGTTTCGGAAACAAGTTCAAACAGAAGAATATCACAAGTCGATTTCCATACTGGAACAGTACTATCCCTATCCGTTCATTTGTTCTACCAAAACCCAATATTACCTCGCAAAACCGGGCACCGTTATGGTTGAGACTATCAGCCCGAACGGCCAGCCCAACTCTACCCTCGTGAACGAATACCAGAACACCGGAACTCATTCCGTTGTTTGGGATGGTTCCAGTTATACCGGGGGAGTATACCTGTGCAGTATTACTTCGGGTGATGTTACCGAACCATGTAAGATTACCCTCGTGAAACAGGTAGTCCCGGCGGAGAAAAGGGAACGCGGCTCCGCGTTCCCTTTTTATATTTGTTAAACCGGATTCATATGTATTATACTGTGTGTTCAGTTATCCGTAACGAACACTTTTCACGGCAGATACCGGAAGAATCATGAAAAAATATCATACCGGCGGATTATTCCTTTCACTTATTGTGTTCCTGTGCGTTGTCTTTTTCCCCGGATGCGGTATTCCGCGGTTTTCCAGCAGATGGCTCGACCGCCCGATAACCATCGACGGAGCCGACCCGGAATGGGGAAATTATATCCAATACTATGATGAAAATACACGGGTTATCGTCTGCCTTTTCAATGACGACAAGGATTTGTATATCAAGCTCTCTACCCCAAACCGAATGATCCAGGCACAGTTCATGAGGATGGGCCTGACCGTGTGGTTTGATCCTGCAGGGGGAAAGAATAAAACATTCGGGATACATTTCCCGCTTGTATTATCCGAAAGCCTGTTACCTCCTGATGATTCCAGCGGAAATATTCCCGCGCCGGACATCGGCGGTAACGAACCTCCCGCACCGGACATCGGCGGTAACGAGCCTCCCGCGCCGGGCTTTAACGAAAACGGACCATCCGACCGGATTAAACGCATGATCGGACATATCCGGAACGAGCTCGAAATCACCGTACCCGATCGCAGTGAACGGATAAAACTGACACTGCCCGAAGCTGCTGCTTACGGAATCAGCAGTGCAATCGGGATGGCAAAAGAATCTCTGGTATACGAGCTGAAGGTGCCTCTCGCGGGGAACGACCGTAATCCTTACGCCATCGGTACTTCAGCCGGTAAAACGATCGGTCTGGGATTCGAGGTCGAAAAAAATAAAAAAAATGCGACGAAAAATATGCCCCGGGAAGAGAATAAAACAAGGGATGACAGGAATATTCGCGGCGATTCCGGAAGAAGTATAGGCGGAATTCAATCTGAAAGAACAGGCGGAAGACGGGGCGGAAGATTCCAAGTTATGACGGAACCGCTCGATCTGTGGACCGCCGTAACGCTCGCATCAGGGCAGTAAACCAGAAATATTTCGATACAAAACCATCATATAACCACGGAGACACGGGGATACGGAGAAAAATACAGTAAATCAGGCATAACACGATTTTTTCATATAAAAGTATACCATCATCAATCAGCAAATAGCCCTCAGTGTCTCCGTGTCTCCGTGGTTCATCATTCTTTCTATCCTCGTAATCCGCAATAATTTTGATTAACGCCATTTTTATTTCACACTGCGGGCAACACGGAACCCGATATAATAGTTACCGCCGCCGGTCCAGAAACAGCTCCGGGCCGCCGAACGGCATACGGACGGCTCGCTGAACCAGCCTCCTCCCCTTGTAATCCGAAGGTTGAAATTACTGCAACCCCGCGGGTCGGTGACCGGCTCCTTCGAGTAATTGCCGCTGTTGTAGGTTTCATCGAAACCGTCGTAACAGAATTCGAACACATTGCCGTGCATATCGTAAAGTCCCCATGCATTCGGCTCCTTGCCGCCGACCGGATGAGTCCTGCCGCCGCTGTTGCCGATATACCATCCCGCCTTGTCGAGGTCCTGCTCGGTATTCCCGGCGGAGTAGTGAGTTTTCGTCCCCGCACGGCAGGAGTATTCCCATTCGGCCTCGGTGGGCAGCCTGAACCCGTTTTTGGTAAAATCGCACGTTCCCGTTTTTTCATCGCAGCATGGCTCGAAGCCAGCGGCTTCGCTCAGCTTGTTGCAGAACCTGAGCACATCGTTGGCGCTCACATTGGTAACCGGCAGGGAGTCGTCGCCGGTGAATGTCGAGGGATTGTCTTTCATAACCGACGCATAAAGGGCCTGGGTTATTTCGGTGGAGCTTATCTGGAACGGACTCAGCGTCACCGTGTGCACCGGCTGTTCATCGGGGTAATACACATTCACCTTTCCGCCCGGCACAGAATCGCTTACATAATCATACCCCATCTGAAAACTGCCCGCGGGAACCGTCACCATGGTGATTCCCTGAATGACTTCCGTTTTCAGCCCGGATGTCTGCCGGGAGGAACAGCATATCATTGTTACAAGAGCAATGGCAGATAAAACGATGAGAAACACTACGCTGATTTTTTTCATATCTCGCTCCGAATTCGTTTGTCTCATGGATAACCGGCAGCGTTCTCACTCTTGAGAGACAGCCACCGTAGAATACCATGAGATATGATGATGACCAGGATCGCGGTGCAGAAACTGATCAGAAAATGAAGGGTGAAACGCTGAACCAGAAAGATCGATACACCGCCGACAATCACCGCCAGAAGAGATGGCAGGGGTTGGGGATTTTTCCATAAGATACAGTACAGAATTACCGGACCGAGCGAAGCGCCGAGCCCGAAAAACGCATAAAGAACAAACTTGAAAACCACATGGGTCTGTCTCATGGCAAAATAGGTCGAAAGCACCGCAAGGAGGAATATTGTCACCCGCGTGACAAGCAGCTCGTTCTTCAAGGGTGGAAGCCTCAATGCCGCCCGTATGTCGCGGATAACAGTGGTTGCGGCGGAAAGGAGCTGGGAGTCCGCGGTCGAGGAAATAGCCGCAATGATCGCGGCAAGGGTCATACCGGCCAGAATCCCCGGCATATGCGCCACGGCGAGTACGGGAAGCGCAGTTTCAGGGTCCGCGGCGATGGAATGAAGGTTCTCGAAACCGGCCCGCGCAGCCATGCCGAGGGTAATCGCTCCCGTATACACTATAACGAGCCAGATCATGGCGATAACCGGCGCCAACCGTAACACCCGTTCATCTTTCGCTGCCATGAGACGGGCCAGACCATGGGGCTGGCCGGGGTAGGCAAGCCCGATCATGAGCCAGGGCAGAATAAGGAGCAGTTTGCCTTTCAGGTCTGCCGCTCCGCCGGTCAGACTGACAAGATGGGCGCCTTTTGCCTCGAGCGACGACACCAGGCCCGGAATTCCGCCTATCTTGAAAAGTACAACGACGGGAAGGACTATAAGGGACAGGACCATCATGGTTGCCTGAAGGTTGTCGGTCCATGAGACAGCGCGGAATCCGCCGAGAACGGCATAAAAAACGATGAGACCGGCGGCGGCGAGCACTCCCGCAGAGTACGATATGGGAAACTGCGAGGAAAGCGCCTTCCCGGCCGCACTGAACTGCGCCGAGACATATGCAAGGAGGAAAACAATGGCGAAAACCGCCGCCAGGGCCGATGCCAGCCTCGAAACCGATGTGGACCCTGTCGCGGAGGCAATGATCTCGGGGATCGTTATCGCCTTCATGGCTTCGCTTTTACGGCGGAGTTTCGGCGCAAGGACATACCAGTTCAGAAAATATCCGAGCAGACCGGCTGCGACCATCCAGAAACAACTGACACCCTGTGTGTATCCCATTCCCACCATTCCGAGCAGGACAAAGCCGCTTTCGGTGGAGGCCGATGCCGAAAGAGCCGATGTCCATGCGCCGTGCTCACGGTTTCCGAGGTGAATCTCTTCGGCGGTCTTCTGCGGAAGCCGCGTGGCCCAGAATCCGATACCCAGGACAGCGATGGAATATAACGCAAATGCGATGAGCGATGAAACCATGATCCGTAAAATCCCTTTCGGCGTTTTCACGCTGAGACACAAACCCGCTCATATTACAATCAGATTATATCATCTACCGGACGATTGAACGACAACGATGTTTCATCCGAACGGCGGAATATCGCGTTTCATTGCCCAGTGAGCGCCGCGCCAGTAAAGCTTCTGATACTCCGGATGCCTCCAGGAAGTATAGGTATGTCCGGCGGCAAGTCCAACGATACGGCCGTTGCCGTTTTCAAGACACCACCCGGCTATGTCGTGACGTTTGTCCTCGAAACCGGTCGTTTCATAGAGCTTTACCGCCTTTTCGTTTATGAGCTCAACGCCGAAATTTTCATCGAGCGGGAGATCGAAATCCTCGATACCCTGCGTAATGGGATGTTCCTGATTGAAGTTATGCATGTGAACGGTCTGCACGGGGCCGTGCATCATGGGCTTGATTCCAAGCAGTTCCATGAATTTCGGCTTGTCCGGTGTCCAGATGGTGCAGTGGAGGCCCATGAAACCCATTCCGCGGTTTTTGACATTGTCGATGATCGCCGCTTCAAGCTCATCGCTCATATACCCGTCACCGGACGGCGGCGTTTCCATGATCGGGTCGGGACACCATCCCTCGATCGGTCCGCCCCAGCGGGTAATGATGAGGAGATCGGCATCGCTTATCAACGCGGGCGTCACATAACGGGCATCGGTAGTCCACAGGAACCGCCAGCCCGCTTTACCGAAAACGCCCCGGAGCGACTGGCTTTGTCCGAGACCGTTGTGAAGCTGGTCGCCGCCGAGATACACCACCTTGGTTTCGCCTTTCGCCTTGGGTCTCGGAGCGGCATGAGTCCGTTTCGTTACGGTGAATCCCGCAGCAACCGTTGCCAGGCCCGTTTTGAGCGCGGTACGGCGGTTTGGTCTTTTCTCAGATTGCATACATATCACCTTTCTGTATGAATGCTGTGTATGGTTCTCTCCCTGTCAACCGTATTCAATATACCGTATTTCCCGTAAGTCTTCTATCAGCAAATTCATATGAATGCTTGACATAGTATCCCCACTGAGCGGATCGGCATCCGAGTCGTGTTGCCCCGCTCCCGTATCAATACCCCTCCCTGATACCGGACGGCGGAATATCCCGTTTCAGCGCCCAGTGCGCCGACCGCCACATGATTTCCTTGAACGGTTTCTTCTGGTACGGTCCCGGCGTGTGTCCCGGCATAAGAGCAACCACACGTCCGCTGCCGGCCTCGCGGCACCACCCGCCTATGGCGTCCCGCGCAGGATTTTCCTGTTTCGACCTGAACAGGGGTGTGAACTGCCCGGGCTTCATGACGGCATCGAAAACCTCGTCCTCGCCCGTATCGAACGGCTCGATACCTTTCGTTACGGGATGGCTCTGGTTGAGGTCGTATACGGTCGCGGGCACAACCGGGCCGTGCATGACCGGTTTTTCGACTCCGAGCAGGTCGAGGTATTTTTTGCTTTCCGGGTTCCATATCGAGCAGTGAATCGATAGCAGTCCCATGCCCCGGTTGACACGCCCGACAATGGCATTTTCGAACTCCGGCGTCATGAAAGCGGGAGGAGCGGGCCGTTTTTCGATAATCTTATCGGGCGACCATCCGAGCGACAGGTTGATGGTCTGAGTCGCGGTGGCATATCGGCAGAGAACAAAAAGATCGGTATCATCGAGAACACCGGGAGTGATGAAATCAGGAGACTGGGCGAACATGAGCCGCCATCCGGTCGGCCCAAGAACCTCCCGCCAGTGGTATTCCTGGGTGTTGGCGTTATGGTAGTAATCACCGACAAGAAAGAGAACCCTGGTCTCTCCCGGGGCTTTCTGCGCAGCAAACAGCGGCTTGACAGATGCCGTCCCGGCGGCAAGCGATGCAGCCGTCGTTTTGAGCATTCTCCGCCGTGAAATAGCATTTCCCGACATTGTCTATCCTTCCTTCCGTCGAAAATATTCGGGTTTCGCTTCAGATGGATTCATTGTTTCATGGTCTGCATTCATTTTTTACATTTTCATGACACGGTTGATATATTCGCTGAACATACGAAAACCCGTTTCCATGCACTCGACCGGCACAGTGTCGGGGACATCCTCGGGACGGTGCCAGACAAGGGTATTGGGGTAGCCGATGCTGTTCACATACATCGCCCGTGCCCCGGTCTCACGGAATGGCCGCGCATCGAGCTGGAAACCGTCGCTGTCGTTCAGTTCGGGGGTTCCCGGCAGGTCGAGCTCGCGGTCGATTGCACCGATCAACGAGCGGAGTTCATCGTCCTCCGTGTAAATCTTCAGGGTGGTACCCCATGTCAGGGAATCGAAATTGACGATGTACCGTATATCACGGAGGCTCCCATCCTTCCTGCGTTTCTCAGCATAATTAACAGCTCCGAGCTTGTTGTATTCCTCGCCGGTGGTTGCAAGAAACCTCAGCGTTTTTTCAGGCCGTGTCCCCGTAAACGCATGGGCAAGCATGAGCATGATGATGAGCGATGCGGTGTTGTCGTTCGCACCCTGGCTGTTGTAGACTGTATCGAGATGCGCGATAAACAGAATCTCTTCTCTTCTGTTACCGGGAAGCATGCCGGCGACATTCGCGGTTGGTGTAACCGGGATAAATTCGACAATCGCCTTCATTCGTACCGGGATTTTCGCTTCAATGGCTTTTTCGATAACAGGGATGTCCGTTTTGCCAATGTTGAACGCGGGCAGGCATTTCACCGGTTTCCCGAAACTGTAATACGGCAGCGGAACCGCCTTATCATACCGCGCATCGATAATATATGCCCGAATTTCCCCGGTGGATCTGTCAACGACTCCATAGGGAATTCCGTCCTCGTCGATCCGTTTCACGAATCCCGTAATGCCCTCCGGAGGCGTCCCCGATGTTCCGTGGCAGATATAGGCATCGAGTTTTGCGCCGCCGACAAATAATTCAGGATCGCCGCTGAGCACCCATCGCTCGAAGGTAAAGGTATCCATCCCGACAACCGGGAGCGACCGCTTCATCTCCTTCCATACAATTCTGGCGGCCTGATCATACTGAGGACTGCCGATAGGATGTGGACCGATATCGGTGCAGAGTTTTTCGAGCATTTCTTCGAGATATCCGGCGCGTTTTTCAGGTGTATCCACGAGGTGCCGGCTGCCTCGCATCGATCTCGTCAGCGAACATCCCGATGCAAGTTGAGCTATAAACGCTGACTGTGCCGATACTGTAAGAAAATCCCGTCTTTTCATACCTGTATCCCTCAAAAAACTGCCAATATGAAGTCCTCAGCCCGATCCATCCACAAATTTTAATAGAACATGGATTTTCACGGATCGGATGGATTATCGCGGATTTGTTTTCATATCTTTTTTGATCTGGATGGTTTATTATCAATAAATATAGTATTAATAGTCTATTATGCTTCTTTGCGCCTTTGTGTCTTTGTGGTGAAATATTATCATGAATAATCTCCATGACCATCCATGGCCACAAAGAAGGATAAAAATTATTTTCAGATTAATCCGGGTTAATGAGCTTCTATTAACTCATGTATTGTACAAGAATTGTCATTCCCAGGGACAAAGTGAATTGGGAATACAGTTTTACAATCGCTATGTCATGAATATGATATTATGGATTCCCGTTTTCACGGGAATGACACGATAAAATGCATAATGCTTCATTCATGCGTTTTATGCATAAATTGATTAACTTGCATAGTTTATTATGCTTCTTCGTGTCTTTGTGTCTTTGTGGTGAAATATAGTAATAAATCCGGGTAAGACCGGATTAATTAACAAAAAATTACAGTCTTTGAAACAGTGTGGAATCATATGTACGGATACGATGCTTCAGCCGTATTCTATAGATCAGCCAAACCACAAATCCCGCAATGGCAAGCGCCAGAAAAATCCACATCTCGTATTTCTTCACATCAGCGAGCACCGTCTCCAGAAATTGACCGAACAGGAACCCCACGACACCGTAAATGACAGCCCATGGAATCGTTCCGAGAGCGTTCAACACCATGAACCGCCGGGGATTGTATCCGCTCATGCCAATTATGAAAGGCGTTATTGTCCTGAGCCCGTAGAGAAATCGGAATCCGATAACCGTTGAAGTCTGATACTGTTCAAGGAGCTTTTGTATCTTCTGCGCCCGGAGCTGACGGCTTGGTTTCCGCTCGATAAACGAGCTTTTTCCTCTTCGCCCCAGAAAGAAAAATAACTGGGTATACAAAAACGCTCCCAGAAACGATGCGCCGATAACGAGCGGCAGGTTCAGGTATCCGCGATGCGCCATGAAACCGCCGATAATGAGAACAGTTTCACCTTCGAGAAACACACCGGCAAAAAGAGCGGGATACCCGTAAGCGGTCACAATCGCTTCAAGCGTCATATCGGCGCCTCATCCTTTTTCCGGAAAAATCATAATCCTCCTGCCGATACTTCCCCATAAACATCACCAGTCGACGGCGATTTTGATGACAACCTTGAAAAGGTCGTCTTCCGAGCCGAGAGGCGCATGGACATCCTCGGGGAAGAACACCGCAAAGGTCCCCGGAGGAGTCTTGATCCAGACATCGGATTTTCCGGGGTAAAATTCTACATCCTTCTCCCCGTTGTAGCCCTGTCCCCCGGCGGCGCACTCGGCAAGATTTTTCCAGCCGACCAGATCGGTGCCCGAAATGGTACATTGAACGTCGATATAGCGCATATGGGATTCGAGCTTCGTGTTATCCGTCCCTTTTCCGCGACGGTGCATGAGGATCATGAACACACGGTCGCCGTCCACCTCGTGACGGCCATCCTCTAGCGCGGGGAGGTTCAGTGTTTTGAGGTGTTCGAATGCCGGTCTGAAACCCGGATGCAGCGCATAATACCGGGCGGCGTTATCGATTCGGTCGAGAATCATGGTGGATTTCCCTCCATACGTTGTAATGGTAAAAGTATGATGACAGCACGATCATCGGTTAACAATTATTGACCTCGAGCGCCCGGGATGCAATTCGTTCAGGCGTGCATGTAAATAATTGTCCATACGGGAGTGAAGCAAGCGCAAATTGCGTTTTACGGTGAAATAATCATGAAGCGGAGAGGGTTGAGACGAAAAGGAATATATTCATAAACAGAATCAATATCATCCGCAATACGAAATACCATACCGGATACTAAAAAATCCAACCGGGCATTTTTGCTGCATAACCCGTTCACATCACCGGACATCATACTTCACGAACAGCGCAAACGTAAGAAAAAACACCACGGCGGTATAGAGGACAATCACCACAAAATATGTCCGCGCGAAAGTAAACCGTTCGCCAAAAGATACGGGCTTTTCATTGAAGACGGGTATTTCTCCGAAATTCACCGGTTTCCGCGTTGTGGAGACATCCTCGTAGGGATTGTACCAGTGGGGACTTCCCGTGTCCTGGGCGTCCTTTTCCTTGAAAAATGCGAGAAACTGAGCCTGGTACACGTGGAGGCCGTTCCATACGCTTTGAAACCGGAGGAATCCGCCGCCGACCACAGCCTCGCACAGGTACTGGTACTGGGAGACCGGTGATATAAGGGTCAGAAGGCGGGCTCGTTCGAGCTGGCGGAACATGTCATGGTAATATGCGTTCCGCAGCTGCATTTCGCTGTTCATCAGGTTTGTCTGATGGTCTGCACGAACTTCATGGAATGGATAAAATGGTTGTTCGAATATCATTTGCCATCTTCCCTCGCGTCCACTCTTTTCAAGGGCATCCCTGGCGCTCTGAACTTTTTCGTTGACGGCATCCGATGTATCGATAGGGAAGATGTTCTGCGACCAGAAAATCGCCGAATTCGGGACGATCACGACAAACAACACCCACAGGACGAGCGCGATGAGCAGGCTCAGATCGGAATTTTTCACGATGACCGAGGAAAAAAGTCCGCAGGCGGCGATACTGGCCAGGAATACCCCGCTGAAGAAGATAAAGCCGAGAACTTCTCCCATGATTGACAGAGAGACGTCGAACGTTCCGGAAACCAGGAGCATGATCAGGCTCAGGCAGATACCGGCAACCAGCATGACCATCGAAGTCATGACGGTGGCGAGGAACTTGCCCATGAGGAGCGTCCCCCTCGACACGGAATTCGTCAGCGACAGCGCAAGCGTGTGGGCCTCTTTCTCACCGGATATCGAATCGAAGCTCAGCATCAGCATGGTGAAGCTGAGAATGATCGACACGATGAACGACCATTCAAGCTCCTGGGTGAGATTGAGATAGGGATTGCTGCTTCCCGCGCGCGACTCGAACCCAAAGACATTGTAGGCGCTGAATTGAATACTGTTGGGGATGTGGTTTTCCCACGAGCTGCTTATGAAGCTGTCCTTGCGGGGCTTCATGATGAAATCCTGTTTTTTGACCGCCAGTTGAGTGAAATTTGAACCGGCTGTTTGTTGAGCGGCGCGTTCCAGCTCATTCTGATACTTCGTATATTGATCCATACGTGCCGAATATTTTTTCATGAATGCGACCGTGCCGAAACCGAACACAAGCACCGTAATCAGTAACGCCAGGGAAAATCTCAGGCTCAGAAAATTATGCCTGAGCTCGCGGATAACGACCGTGGACAGCATATAATCACCTCACATCATAGCGAATGAACGAAACGAACGACAGGTAGAAGAGCCCGATACACACAATAATCATCGCTGTGAGCTTCAGAGCGATTTTGCCCAATTCGTCTCCGAACGAAAGGTAATTCAACTGAAACTTCGGGACATCGGAAATATCGAGAGGCGGATGTTTCCATGGATCACTGCCCTCAATATCGACCCCTTTCAACGTGGACGAATCGAAACCGGGAGATGTGACGAGAGCCATGAACTCCTCCGATGTTTTCGCTCTTCCTCCCGTCAGCTTGCTGATAAAAACCTCGACAGGAACGAACGTTTCCGGTTTCTGGCGGGTGAAATATACATACGAACCGAACATGTTTTTATCTCTCAA
>JAJFUH010000198.1 GCA_021372535.1 bacterium | reverse complement strand
CCATGGGAATTTGAAATCACCGAGAGATTCCGCCGCGGCCCAGTCCGGATCATCGAGGACACCGTCGATGACTATCTTCTCCGTGCACCTCTTGATGGTGTGCTCAGGACGTCCGGGTTCTTCTTCGGCTGCATACAGTGAAGCAGCAAATATCATTGAAAGACACAGCATCGGGAGCAATACTTTTTTCATGCATTTCCTCCTCATGAATATATTTTACAATAACTGTCCGGTAAAAAATACTGAGCACCATATTGTCTGCTGCAGATATCTTGTCCCCATGAAGGAGTCAGACAGCAGTCGGTGTTTAACAGGTGATACCCCGGAGTTCACTCCGGGATAATTCAGCCGGTATTACATCCTTTTTATATTTCTTTCATAGTCGTAGATATCTATGGAGGCGCGTTTCAGGTCACGGTAATCGTTCACCTTTTTAACGCCTTTTTCATCCAGTGTGTAGACAGGAATCTTTTCGATATCATTGTTTCCCAGCCCGCGCTCGTTGAAGATTCTCAGTGAAGGCATTTCGCGGGGATCATGTCCCATAAGCCAGCAGGTGACCGCATCCACCGAGACCCGTGAACGGCCGACAGTGAACAGGTTCAGGACATCCCTGTCCTTGAACACACCTTCCACCATATTGACAGAGGGTTCCGGCATACCCTGGAGGCAGTCGCACATCCTCTGCGCCCATTGCTCTTCCCAGAATATCCGGTTATCGGCAAAATCATATATTTTATAGAGCGCTTTCTTTTGTTCTTCCGTGATTCCGGTTGCCTTACGGTAGTCGATACCCTCCTTCGTGAGCAGATTCACGGTGAAGGTTTCGGTATTCCTGTACCTTTTCAGGTAGTCGTCATGAACCTTCATGAATTCATTGTAACCGCCCTTGGCTTTATATTCTTTATAGAAGCCTCCGGAATCCCAGTGTTTATAACCCATATTCCCATGTTTGACGAAGGATTTCTCTATGAGAGACCTGAAATCGGGGTTGAAATCATTCATTATTCCCGGGTGCCATATATCCAGTGTGCACCATGAGTCGCAGATATGACCGTAGACATTGGGCATGATACCCATGAGGTTTTTGACCGTGAGTGAAAGCTGTGCGCACCATTGATTATTTGCGTGGGCTACATTGATGAATGTTGTACCTTTCTGAAAGGCCGGTTTGTACGTAGGCGACCGTCGCGCCACAATACCTTCGGGATTTTCGTTCCATATCAGATCGGAGGGTGAGTAATCACTGAAATTCATGATGTTGGCATCGATAAGCGGGAGATGATGGGCATCGAGCAGCTCCTGAAACCCGCTCGCGACGACGTGTTCGCGTTTGACTGCGCCGCGCATTCCCGCAGCCACATTGTTGTTGCCTATGTTGCGCAGTCCGTCCACCATACCGACCGTAAAATAGGGATGAACAATGCCGCCGTAACAGTCTGTAACTTTTCCGCCTAAACTGACCATGTTCGGATTTATGTATGTTCTGCCCCGTTTTTCCGTGCCCTTGCGGAATACAAGCTCCGACACCCTGCGCCCGAAACGTTCCATCTGATCGGGCACCGGTTTCAATCTGCCGTTTTCATCCTTTTCGGTTTTTATTTCCGGATAAATGATAAATACCGCCTCCGGATTATCGAGTATCTCTTCGCGGAGAACGGGAGGGATATTGTTTTTTTCGCCTTCGTCCAGAATTTTGCATACATCGCTTATGCTCATTCCCGTTGTTTTACCGGGTTTCGTCGTATAATCAACCGAAATATCCCTTTCATTGACAGCACTCCAGACACGTCTCACCCACGTTTGCGCGGCAATAAACGCTCCGGCGGCAACCGATAAAAATGTACGTCTCTTCATGGTAAACTCCCGTAGTTTCAACTTTTAAGTGCAACACGGCAGGGTCCTGCTGATGCGCTTTTCACAAATATATCATGAAGCGTTTTGAAGACAAGCATTTTCGTGGCCGGTATTTCAATCGCTCCATGACGGAAGCTGTTTTCTCTCCGCCGATCTGTTGAATTCCCTGCCCTTATCCTGCATAAAAATATTTCACCACAAAGACACGGAATTGCATGGGTAATTCATGAATTACCCTGCAATGTCACATCGGTTAGGTACGATAACAAAATCCGCGTAAATCTGCCCGATCCACGAGAATCCGCGTTCTATTAAATGTATGAACAGGTCGGTTTAATCAAAAGAATTCCTCGCAGCTTGCTGTGGAGTAAAAAGCCCCTTTCCTTCGCTTTGTGACACCTTCCCCGTACCGGGGGCAGGTAACTACCGGAGTCACAGCGACTTCCCTTGCCCACTTCAGGGGGAAAGGGATTGAGGGTTAGGGGGCCTTATCAGATACTTCGCAGCTTTGCTGCGGGGTAGTTCATCAGGTGATTCGTTCCGGAAAGTCTCAGTACCGCCCGTATTCCCCGACAAGCTCTTTCATGAGCCTGATACGGCTTACAGGGGTCCACGGAGGAGTCTGGTCGCCGTCCGACATGATAAGCCGGGGGCAGACCGCTTTCAGGGCGAGCCATTCCTTCACATGGGCGATGAAATCCTTCTCCGGCACCTGTGATGACCAGAAAACGGGGGAAACGCCTCCCGAAAGGACAATATCCTTCCCGCCTTCCGCGCGTATTTCGGCGGGTGTCAGGTCGCCGGTCGGCCTGGGTGTGACCGCATCGGCGATATCGACGCCGCAGTCCTTAAGGCAGGCGAGGAGCCCCCGGACACGGCCATCGAGGTGCGCAGCGAAGTATTTCCCGGCGCGGTGAACCATTCCGGCTGCCTGCGTATAATACGGGGCGCTGTAGCGGTTGAAGAGAGAGGGCGTCTGGATATCGCTCGACAGGTTGTCGGAAACGATGATCACCTCGGCGGGCGACTGGCAGATAAGCTCCATGCCCCGGAGGTTGACCGTATTGATGAGCCCGATGATCCCGGCCATTTTTTCGGGTTCGTCGTAGAGGGCGTAGATCGTTTTCTCGATTCCCATGAACCGCGAAATGAAAAATCCGAGCCCGCTGTACGGAACGCCATAACCGTACGGAAGCCCGTGCTCGCCGCATGCTTCGACCATCTTCGCATACCGGTCGAAACGGGGTATGAACCGTCGCCGCTCGACCGCGTAACGGATGATGTCGAGGTCACCGATGTTTTCCACCATCCGTTTGGCGATGTCCCACGAAAAGCTGTCCCCGTTGAACACCCGGAGCTCCTGCAGCTCCCCGACAGGCGTCCGGAGCGTCCACGTGAAACGATCGCCATCGATGTGCTGGGTTTCCTCCACATCGCCGTCATACACCGTATCGAGGATGGTGCCGAGCTCGATGTAAATTCCTGCCCCGACCTCCTTGTAGAAATCGATCATCTCGTAATCGAGCTCTTTCCCGGCGGAAGGAATGAAACGGCGGTTGTGTCCGGCGTTGAACCAGTGCGACAGGTCCGCGAACCACGGGACGACATCGGGCGTTTCGCCCCGCAGTACGGCCAGTATCCGCTCTCTCGGCGTCATGGGTGTACAAGGCATTGATGTGCCCCCGTAAAATCAGGACGATTTTAATTGATATGAGTGATACCTCGGAGTTCACTCCGGGGTAGTTCATTCGTTGATATTAAAAAAAGAAATAAAAACAAATCCGCGTAAATCCGCCTAATCCGTGTAAATCCGCGTTCTATTATAATTCATGAATTATTCGGACTACATGAAAAATAGTACAACACTGCAAAATATATTGAAATAACCGCTCGGATGCTATTTATTGAAATTGCCCGATAAAAACAAGGATATTCTGAACATACATCGACGAGGAGGGAGAATCATGTCCGTCGCAGCCCGTTTCTCACTGCTTTTCCGCTGTACTTTCACCGCGCTCACTGCTCTGTGTGTCCTCAGCGCTCCCGTTCATGCCCAGTCGCCGGACAACGAAATCGTGCTCAGGATCGATCCGACGCCCGAATATCCCCGCAACTCCGAAGGCTCGTTCGTCACCCTTGGCGATGGCTCCATTCTGTACGCCTATACCCAGTTCTACGGCGGCGCGGCGGATCACGGCGCTGCGCGAATTGCCGGTATCGAGTCGCGGGACGGCGGCGCGACATGGTCCGCAAAGCCCCGTGTCATCGTCGAGAACTACGGCGACCAGAATGTCATGAGCGTCTCGTTCCTCCGCCTCCGGAGCGGGAAAATCGCCCTGTTCTATATCGTCAAGAACAGCTTTCACGATTGCCGCCCCTGCATGCAGGTATCGACCGACGAGGGGAAAACGTGGTCCGAGCCGCGAATGCTGTTCGAAACGCCCGGATATTTCGTCCTCAACAACGACCGTGTGATCCAGCTTTCGGAGGGCCGCCTCATAGTTCCCGTTGCCTTCCACCGCTCGATTTACCGCAAGGGGCAGAAGGACATGGATTACCGCGCGATCGACATCTGGTACCTGTCCGATGACGAGGGCGAAACCTGGTACGAAGCGGACACATGGTGGGCTGCTCCGGCTGTCACCACGAGCGGGCTTCAGGAGCCCGGTGTGGTCGAGCTGAGCGATGGCGCCCTGTTCTCGTGGTCGCGGACCGATCTGGGCTGTCAGTACGGCTGCCGTTCGACCGATCGGGGGAAGACATGGACAGCGCCCGAACCGACAAGCCTGATTTCCCCCGTTTCCCCGGCAAGCATCAAAATGATTCCCGGAACATCCGATCTTCTTGCGGTCTACAACGACCATTCGGGACGGTTCCCGTTTGCTGAAAAGCGGCGAAATCCCCTCGTTGTCGCGATTTCAAAGGACGGCGGCAAAACCTGGCCCATCGCGAAGATGATCGAGAGCGACCTCGACGGCCATTTCTGTTATACGGCGATACATTTCACCGGGGACAGCGTCCTGCTCGCCTACTGCGCCGGTTCGCTCACCAATAAGGACATGTACGGCCTCAACCCGCACCGAATCCGAAAGATACGAATAGACTGGCTGTATAAGTGAGAAAAGACAGGCACAAGGCATAAGGCATGAAGACAGGCACAAGGCATAAGGCACAAGGGGAAAGAGAAAGACAGGCAAAAGGCATAAGGCACAAGGCACAAGGGGAACGGATAAAGACAGGCAAAAGGCATAAGGCACAAGGGGAAAAGATAATGACAGGAACAGAGGGACAAAGGGACAAAGAGACAAAGGGAAAACAGGGACAGGGGGACAAAGGTACTGAGGCATTAAGGAGAAAAAAACTGCAATATTATGCCGTCTTCCCCGAATCTTTAATCGGGGAACCAGTCTTTTTTAAGCACAAGAATACCTGCGGGGTTATTAAAAAAGGTGATGAAAGAGAATCACTTATGCCTTGTGCCTTGTGCCCGTATCAACAAACCAGTCTTTAAAACATAAGAAATCCTCGCCGCCTGCCGTAGACAGTTCATTCCCCCTTAAAAAGGGGGATGTCCGAAGGACAGGGGGATCACTTGTGCCTTATGCCTTGTGCCTGTATCAACATCTTTAATCGGGGAACCAGTCTTTTTTAAGCACAAGAATACCTGCGGGGTTATTAAAAAAGGTGATGAAAGAGAATCACTTATGCCTTGTGCCTTGTGCCCGTATCAACAAACCAGTCTT